>DATMOQ010000389.1:0-3219 GCA_035568195.1 Gemmatimonadales bacterium | reverse complement strand
AAGAACATCAGCAAGCCCCATCAACCTCGGGTCAACATGCCCACCCACATCCCGGGTTCCCCGGGGCGTCGCCCTGGGGTGAGCCTTATCTTCCCCTGATGACGCTGGCCCCCCGCCCTGACGACGGCACCCGCCAAGCACAGCTCGATGTCATGAAGCGCCGGGCCACCGGACTGCTCGCGCTGGCGGCCGTGGTATTCGCCGGAGCGAGCGTGCTCGAGAGCCGGTACCCCTGGCTGGGCTATGTGCGCGCCACGGCCGAAGCGTCGATCGTGGGCGGGCTCGCCGACTGGTTCGCCGTCACCGCGCTCTTCCGGCACCCGCTCGGCCTCCCTATTCCCCACACCGCGATCATCGCGACGCACAAAGAACGGATCGGGCGAATCCTGGGAAATTTCGTCCAGGATCATTTCCTCACCCGCGACGTGATCGCCGCCAATCTCCGCGCGGTGCACCCCGCCGAGCGGGCGGCCCGCTGGCTTGCGGACCCCGAGCACAGCCGCCGGATCGCGCAGCAGGTGGCCAGCGGACTGGCCAAGACCATCGAGGCGCTCCCGGACCAGGAAGCGCGGGAGCTGACGCATCAGGTGGTGACCGGCAGGCTCCGGGCGCTCCGCGTCGCGCCGGCGATCGGGAAGGCGCTGGCGCTCCTGGTCGATGGGGACCTTCATCAGGAATTGCTGGACCAGGCGGTCCGGCTGGCGGCGGGCGCCGTGCGGGACAACCAGGACCTGATCCGCGAACGCGTGCGCGCGGAGAGTCCCTGGTGGGTGCCCGGCGCGGTGGATGACAAGATCTACGAGCGCATCGTGAACGGGGTCGAGGGTCTGCTGCGGGAGATCGCGAACGACCCCTCGCATCCCCTGCGGGGCGCGTTCGACGCCGCCATGCGGGACGTGGTCGACCGCCTGCGGCACTCGCCCGACATCATCGCCCGGGCGGAAGCCGTGAAAGAAGAGCTGCTCGCGGACCCGGTGCTGGCGGACCTGTCCGCGCGTCTCTGGCAGGGAGCCCGGCGCGCGATCGTGGCGTATGCCGCGCCCGCTCCCGGCGCGCCGCCCCGGCCCCTCGAGCGGGGCTTGAGCGAGTTCGGCACGGTGCTGCTCTCCAATGAAACCCTGCTCGAGGAAATCGACGAGCTGACCATCGATCTGGCCTCGGCCGCGGTGGAGCGGTATCGCCACGAGATCGGCAAGCTCATCGCGGAGACAGTGGCCGGCTGGGACCCCGACGCCACGTCCCGGCGGTTCGAGCTTGCGGTGGGCCGGGATCTGCAATTCGTGCGGATCAATGGAACGCTGGTGGGGGGGCTGGTGGGACTTTTGATCTATACGCTTTCGCGGCTCTAACGGCGGGATGCGGCCTTCAGTCCCAGCGAACCGTTGAGCCAGCGCACCAGCGGCAGGAGTCCTTTGAAGTTCGCCTCGAGCGTTTTCAATAGTCCGCCCCCGACCACGTCGCGGTCGGAGAGTGAGCGGCCTGCCGTGAACGACTGATACCGGAGCCAGCTGGCCGCGCGGTGCTCGGGATTGAAGCCCCGCGGCACCCGCTTGAGTACCGCCTCGTCGTCGAGTCCTCCGAAGCGCCGCAAAAACCCAGCATTCTTCACGACCTTCTCGAACCCCTGCGGTCGCTCGGCGATGCCCTCGCGGAGCCGGGCGAGCAGTGGGCGTGGCGGCATCCAGATGCCGGCGCCGACCAGCGAGCGCTTGGGCCCCAGATGGAAGTAGAACCCCGCCCCACCCGCCTCGGCGCTGTCTCCCACGCGGGGGTCGGCGTCCCGGTGCCAGAACCAGCAGGCGGCGTTGGTCTTGTAGGGTGACTTGTCCTTCGAGAACCGGATGTCCCGGTTGATCCGGAACAAGGAGCGTTTCGGATCGCCCGTGATCTCAGGCGCGAAGCGGGCCAGCCGCACGTCCAGGAGCTCGATCAGCTCCCGCATGGGGTCTTTCACGTCCCGTTCGTAGTCCGCGCGATGGGCTTCGAACCAGGGCTTGTTGTTGTGGCGCGCGAGGTCGCGGAAGAAGCGGAGCGTGGCCGAGGAGAAGGGCATGGGAGGGCGAAGTATAAGCGGGTCCCCCTTGTCTTGACATGCAACCCCCCAGTTGCGCTTTTGTGCCCCGCCCCCTATAATACGCAACACACACGTTGCATTACAACACCCAACAAGGACAGAGCCATGATGGCGACCCAGGAAGCATCAAGCACCGATCGGATCGAGAAGCGAGTGGAGCTGCGCGCGCCGCGCGCCCGGGTGTGGCGGGCCATTTCGGATTCCCAGCAGTTCGCCGCCTGGTTCGGCATCCGGCTCGACGGGCCGTTTGCCGAAGGGAGCACGGTCAAGGGCTCCATTACCTCCAAGGGCTACGAGCACTTCAAGGTCGAGTTCCAGGTTCAGAAGATCGAGGCCGAGCGGTACTTCGCGTATCGCTGGCACCCCTACCCGAGTGATCCGAAGGTCGACTACTCGACGGAGCCCACGACGCTGGTCGAGTTCACGCTCGAGGAAGCGGACGGGGGCTGCGTGCTCACGATCGTCGAGTCGGGGTTCGACCAGATCCCGATCGCGCGTCGCGCCGAGGCCTTCCGGAACAACGACGGTGGCTGGACGGGACAGGTGAAGAACATCACGAAGTATGTCGCGTAGCGCGGCAGCCGCTCAGCTGAAGGAGACCGAGGCCGTGCCGGTGTTCGCCGCACTGGCGGACGCCACACGGCTTCGGTTGCTCAAGCGGCTGTCTGGAGAGGGCTCGCTCTCGATCACCCGGTTGAGCGAGGGAGCGGGCGTGACCCGCCAGGCCATCACCCGGCACCTCTACGCGCTCGGGCATGCCGGGCTGGTGCGACACAGGCGGAAAGGGCGCGAGCAGATCTGGGACCTCGACATGAAGCGACTTGAAAAGGCCAGGCAGTATCTCGATCAGGTGGCCGCGCAGTGGGACGCCGCGGCACTGCGACTCAAGGCTTTTGTGGAGGAGTGACCGTGACCCCGGGCACGGAACCCGTTTGATCCCCACGTGATGGGGCCAGGTGACCGTGTCGGAGACCCTTCAAGGAGTCTCCATGGCCCGCCTGCCCTTCGCCCTTGGAATCCTGGCCCTCACGGCCACCGCCTGTGCCAGTGAACCGGTGTCATACGGCGTGACGGCGATCGCACCGATCGTCTCGACCGACTCGCTGGAAACGCTCTCCGAAGTTCGCGCCCGAAGCCTCGGCTTC
>DATMOQ010000388.1:0-6953 GCA_035568195.1 Gemmatimonadales bacterium | reverse complement strand
CCCGGTCGCCTCGTGGCGCAACGCTCGGACGCCGCCTGGCTCGACAGCTGCCGCGACCGCAACAACCGCGATCGCGAAGTAAGCTGCGAAGTGCGGCATCTGTCGCTGAAGCGGGGATCGGGACCCATCCAGGTCGATCCGGGCGACAATGGCGGAGTGTCGGTCGAAGGCTGGGACTCGGACACGGTCGGGCTCTCGGCCCGGGTTCAGGCGAACGGAGACACACAGGGTGATGCCGACGACCTGGCCCACCGGATCACGGTCAGTGTGTCGGGTTCGACGATTCAGGTCAACGGCCCCGCGTCACGTCGGCACGCAGGTTGGGGTGTCGAAATCGTCCTCTACGTCCCGCGGCACACCGATCTCTCCCTCCACACCCAGAACGGTCCCATTTCCGTGGCCAACGTGAACGGGACGATGGATCTCTCGACGGTCAACGGCCCGCTCAGCCTGCAGGGCGTGGCCGGGGACGTGCACGCGCGCGCCCAGAATGGCCCGGTGGACGTGGAGTTGAAGGGAAGCAGTTGGGACGGGGCCGGCCTCGATGCGGAAACAGTGAACGGGCCGGTCGACCTTTCGATACCGCGTGCCTACTCGGCCAACCTCGAGACCGGCACTGTGAACGGGCCATGGGACCTGCGGATGCCGTTGACGGTGACCCTGATGGGTCGGTCACCCCGGCACATCACGACCAAGCTCGGTTCCGGCGGCGCGCCAGTTCGGGTCGTCACGACGAACGGTCCGGTGACGGTCGAGCCCTCGGAATAGCCAAAGGCGTCGAGAAGTAGGACGTCAAGAGACACCCGACGATTTGTCTCTCGACGTTTTTGTAGTTCAGTCTCCCGGATGGGGAATCGGGGCTCCGAGCGCGGCGGGCGCCCGTTTGCCGAACCGGTGCTGCAGCGCGTCGAGATAGGTGTAGATCACCGGCGTGATGTAGAGGGTGATGAGCTGGGAGAACGCGAGCCCGCCCACCACCGCCAGGCCGAGGGGCCGCCGCGATTCGGAGCCGGCGCCGAATCCGATGGCGATCGGCAGCGTGCCCATCAGGGCCGCCATGGTGGTCATCATGATGGGCCGAAACCGCACCAGGCACGCCTCCACAATCGCCACTTCCGCCGACTTCCCGTCCTTGCGCTCGGCCTCGAGCGCGAAGTCGATCATCATGATCGCGTTCTTCTTCACCAGGCCGATGAGCATGATGATGCCGACGAAGGCGTAGACCGAGAGGTCGGTCCGGAAGATCAGCAGGGTGAGCAGCGCCCCGAATCCCGCGAAGGGGAGTCCGGACAGAATGGTCAGCGGGTGCACGAAGCTCTCGTAGAGAATCCCGAGCACCATGTAGATCACGAGCACCGCGACGACGAGGAGGGCGAGGAGCCCTTGCTGGCTCGCCTGGAACGCCTGGGCGGTGCCGGCGAAGTTCGTCGAAATGGTGGCGGGCAGCACCTGATTCGCTTCCTTCTGGACCGCGTTGACGGCGTCGCCGATGGCGACGCCGGGCCGCAGGTTGAACGAGATCGTCACAGCGGGGACCTGGCCGGCGTGGTTCACGGACAAGGGGCCCAGGCTGGCGGTGAGCTTCGCGACGGCCCCCAGCGGCACCAGGGAGCCGGTGGCCGAGCGGACGTACAGCATGTTGAGCGCCGACAGGTCGCGCTGGTACTGGGGGAGCAGTTCCATGATGACCCAGTACTCGTTGTTGGGCGTGAAAATGGTGGAGACCTGTGCCGACCCGTACGCGTCGTACAGAGCGGTCTCGATCTGGGCTGCGGTGACGCCCAGCGTGGCGGCGCGATCCCGGTCGATGGCGACCGACACCTGGGGATTCTTGATCTGGAGATCGCTGGTCACGTCCTGCAGGAGGGGTTGCTGGGTCAGCCGCTGGGTGAGCTGCGTGGCGCTCTCATACAGCTGGGTGACGTCGGAGCTCTGCAAAGTGAACTGATACAGCGCTTTGGCGGTCCGCCCCCCGACGCGGATGGCGGGCGGGTTCTGGAGATAGACAGTGATGCCGGGGACGACGGCGAGCTTGGGCTGGAGCTCCCGGATCACGCCGGCGACGTCGAGCGCTCGCTGGTTGCGGGCCTTCAAGCGCAGCAGGATGCGGCCCTGGTTCGAGCCACCCGACACGGACGACATGAAATGCTGGACGTTGGGGTCCTGGGCGACGATCGCCGCGATGGCCTGCTGGTGGTCCGCCATCGACTGGTAGGACGTGCCCTCGGCCGTTTCGGTGGTGCCCGAGATCTGTGAATTGTCCTCGTCCGGAATGAAGCCTTTCGGCACGATGATGAAGAGGCCGACGGTGGCGAGGAAGATCAGCCCCGACACGGCCAGCGAGAGCCGGCGCCGCCCCATCACCCATTCCAGCGAGCGGCGGTACGCGTCGAGCACCCGCTCGTACACCCGTTCCGAGGCGTTATAGAACTTGCCGTGCTGCTCCACGCCGTGAGCCCGCAGGAAGCGGCTGCAGAGCATCGGGGTCAGCGTGAGCGACACGAACCCCGACACCAGAATGGCCACACCGATGGTGACGGCAAATTCGTGGAAGAGCCGCCCGATGATGCCGCCCATGAACAGCACGGGGATGAACACGGCGGTGAGCGAAATGGTCATCGAGAGAATGGTGAAGCCGATCTCCCGGGACCCCTCGAGCGCGGCCTGCAGCACGGGCGTGCCCATCTCGATGTGCCGGACGATGTTCTCGAGCATCACGATGGCGTCGTCGACCACGAATCCCACCGACAGGGTCAGCGCCATCAGCGACAAGTTGTCGAGGCTGTAGCCCAGGAGGTACATCACCGAGAACGTGCCGATGATGGAAAAGGGCAGGGCCAGGCTGGGGATCACCGTCGCGGACATGTTCCGGAGGAACAGGAAGATCACCATTACTACCAGGAACAGCGTCAACAACAGCGTGAACTTCACGTCGTTGACGGAGTCGCGGATCGAGATGGCCCGGTCGTACAGGACGTTCACGTTGACCGACGCCGGAATCTGGTCGGACAGCTGCGCCACCATCTTCTGGACCGCTTCCGAGACCTCGACCGTGTTGGTGCCGGGCTGGCGCTGAATCGCGAGGACGATGGCGCGGGTGCCGTCGAACCAGCTGAACGACTTGTTGTCCTGCATGTCGTCGAGCACGAGGCCCAGGTCGCCGAGGCGGACCGCATTGCCGTTCCGGTAGGTGACGATCAGCTGGCGGAATGCGGGCGCGCTCGAGAGCTGCCCGTTCGCCTGCACCGTGTAGGCCTTGTCCGTGCCCCAGAGGGTGCCCGTGGGCAGGTTGACGTTGCCGTTGTCGATGGCGTCCGACACCTGATCGATCCCGATGCTCCGGGACGCGAGCTGCCGGGGATCGAGCTGGATCCGCACCGCGTACTTAGACGACCCGAAGACCTGGACCTGGGCCACGCCCTCGATGGTCGAGATGTGCTGCGACAGGAACGTCTCCGCGTACTCGTCGAGAGTCGACAGGGGCAGAGTCTTGGACGACAGCGCGAGGTAGAGAATGGGCGAGTCGGCCGGATTCACCTTCTGGTACGACGGCGGGATGATGCCCTGGGGCAGCTGCCGCAGGGTCTTCGAAATCATCGCTTGCACGTCCTGCGCGGCGGCGTCGATGTTGCGGTCGAGCGTGAACTGGAGCGTGATGCTGGTGCTCCCCAGGGTGCTCGACGAGGTCATCTGATCGACGCCCGCGATGGTCGTGAACTGCTTTTCGAGCGGCGTGGCCACGGCCGAGGCCATGGTCTCGGGGCTGGCGCCGGGGAGGGACGCGTTGACCGACACCGTGGGATAATCCACGTTCGGCAGGTCGCTCACGGGGAGTAACCGGTATCCCATGACGCCGAAGAGGAGGATGCCGAACATGACCAGGGTGGTCATGACCGGCCGGCGAATGAAGGCCCCCGCGATGTTCACTTGTCACCCATCTGCGCCGACCCGCCGCCCTTCACCTGAATCTTGGATCCCGACGCGAGACGCACCTGACCGTCGGTGACCACCGTCTCGCCGGTCTTGAGACCCTCCGCGATCACGGCCAGGTCACCCGCGGTCCGTTCCACGGTCACCGGGCGCAGGGTCACGGTCTGGTCCGGATTCACCACGAAGACGAAGGTCCCGGTCTGTCCGGAGGTCACGGCGGCGGCGGGAATCACCACGGCGCCCTTCTCGACGTAGAGCTCGAGCCGGACGTTCACGAACTCGCCCGGCCAGAGCGTGCGGTCGTCGTTGGGGAATTCCCCCTTCAACAGCACGGTACCCGTGCTCGAATCCACCGCGTTGTCGAGGAAGCTCAGGTGCCCGTCGCTGCCGGTGGAGTCGCCGGCGGTGGGGCTGACCCGGATCCGCAGGTTGTTGTTCCCGAAGCGCTGGATCTGCGGGAGGTTGGCCTGTGGCACGGCGAACCGCACCAGGATGGGCCGGATCTGATTGATGACCAC
Source organism: Gemmatimonadales bacterium (assembly GCA_035568195.1). GTDB lineage: Bacteria > Gemmatimonadota > Gemmatimonadetes > Gemmatimonadales > GWC2-71-9 > 40CM-2-70-7. The sequence goes on along the minus strand of DATMOQ010000388.1, from coordinate 2,505 downwards.
GAGGGGCGTGACGTTGTTCGCCCGGGCCAGGTTGCCTTCCTTGACCAGCAGAGCACCGGTGCGCCCGGCGATGGGCGCCGTGACCGAGGCGTACTCGAGGTTGAGCCGCGCGGCGGCGACGTTGGCGGAGTCGGCCCGGAGGGTCGCATCGGCCGACGCGGCGGCGGCGCGCTTCAGGTCGAAGTCCTCCTGCGTCACGTAGTCCTGCTTCACCAGTGCGGCATACCGTTCGGCGTCCCGGTCGGCCTGAACCGCCTGCGCGGAGTCGCGATGCATGGCGGCGACCGACTGATCGAGCACCGCCTGGAAGGGGCGGGGGTCGATCTGAAAGAGCAGCTGGCCGGCGCGAACTTCGTCGCCTTCGTGGAAGGCCACCCGGGTCACGATCCCGGTCACCTGCGCCTCCACCGACGCGGTCTGGCGCGGCTCCACTGAGCCGGTCGCGGTCAGCTCGTAGGGGACGTCGCGCGTGTTCGCGTGCGCCACGGTGACGGGAAGAGTCGGGGCGCCGCGCGCGCCGCCTTTGGCGCAGGCGGCGACCAGGAGGAGCGGGAGCACGGTGAAACGGAGCGAGCGCGTCATCAATGAGAGCCGGTGGAGTCGGAGTTGAGGCGGATGGGACTGGAGCCGTCGAGTCCCAGCACGCCGACGTCGTGAGCGAGTTGCGCGAGCGCGGCATACCAGCCGAAGTGGGCGGTCACCTGCTGGGCCCGGGCGTCGGCCAAGGCGCTCTGCGCGGTCAGTAGATCCAGCACGCTTCCGGCCCCCGCCTTGTACCGGCCCAGGGCGACCTGCTCGGACTGCCGGGCGCTCGCCAGCAGGTCGTCCGTGGTCCGCACGCGCTGGGTCGCCGTCTGCAGGTCATAGAAGGAGGTGAACACCTGCGAAATCACGAGCTGAGCCTGGCCTTCGGCGCTGGCGCGCGCCGCATCGGCCGCGGCCTGCGCGGACTTGATGCCGTAGAAATGCGCGCCTCCCGCAAACAGCGGGATCTCGATGCCGAGTGCGATCGAATAGCTCGCGCCGGGAATCGGCGGCCGGTTGGCGAAGTAGGTCTCGCCGGCGGATCCCGTCACGGAGAGGGCCGGCAGGGCCGCACCGCGCGCGATGCTCACCCGGTTCCGGGCGGCGTCCGCCTGCGCCCGCGCCGCCGCCAGGTCGGGCCGAGCGGCGAGGGCGCGGTTGATGAGCGAGTCGACGCTCTCCGCCACCCCGGGGGGCGGCGTAGGCAGCGGCACCGAGTCGATGTCGTACGGCAGGTTGGCGGGGAACCCCATCGACACCGCCAGCGCCCCCCGCGCCGTCTGCAGGGCACCGGACGTCGTTTCGAGCGCGAGCTCGGCCTGCGACCGCGCGGTGCGGGCCTGCAGGACGTCGGCGATGGTGGCCAGCCCCACGTCGTGGCGCTGCTGCGCCGCGGCGAGGTTCGAGTCAGCCTCGGCGAGCGTGGTGCGCTGCGACTCGACGAGCGCGCGCGTTCCGATGTAACCGAAGTACGTCGTCTGGACGGTCAGCACGACGTCCTGAATGGCCGCGTTGTGGGTCCAGTCCGCGGCGAGGAGCTCATCGCGCGCCGACCCGACGCTGCCCGACCGCCCACCGAAGTCGAGGAGCAACCAGCTGAGATTGAACGTGGGGCCGTAGACCGACTGCGTGACGGCGGTGCGTCCCAGGGACGGCGCGGTTTTCAGCTTCGTAATGCTGCCGTCCAGGGTGAGCGTCGGCAGATACTGACCCAGGGTGGCGTCGTAGGCGAAGTTCGCGGCGCGGGCGTTGTACCAGGCTTCGCGGGTGACGGTGTTATTCCGGAGCGCGATGTCCAGCACGTCCGGCAGGCGCAGCGTGCGGACCCGGGCCTCGAGGTCAGGGGGCACCACCGGTGCCGCCGTCGTCGGCGCCTGAGTGCGGGCGGGTGGCGTCCAGGGGGTGCCCGGCGACGGCGCCGTGCCCACGGCGCAGGCCCCCGCCAGGAGGACGGCGGTCCCGAGGGCGGCCAGGGGCAGCCCTGTGCTTGAAGCGCGGTGCGTAGCGACCTGCATCCGTATCATCACCCTGGTTGTCGAGGGGGGATTGGCGCTGACCTCCCCCCGAATACGCACGACGGGGCGCGAAAGCTGTAGCACGGCTCTCATGCCCGAGAAGCTAATGGGGACGGGTCGGTTCCGGCCTGACTGAATTGTGACGACCCTCCGAACGCCTCGATGTATACTCCCTCCGTGCTTCATCTTCTCGCGGTCGTTCAAGGTCTGTCGGCCAGCCTGCGGGACCATCCGCTCGTGGCGATTGCCACGCTGTTCGCCGCGGGGGTGCTCACCAGTCTGACCCCGTGCATTTACCCGATGATCCCCATTACGGCAGGCGTACTGGCGGGTTCGGCGGGCCCGGGAGCCTCGCGGCGCCGCGCCGTCGGGCTCACGGTCTGTTACGTGGTGGGCCTGGCGCTGGTGTACGCAGTGCTGGGGCTGATCGCCGGGCTCTCGGGTTCCCTCTTCGGCACGGTGTCGG
>DATMOQ010000387.1:0-2998 GCA_035568195.1 Gemmatimonadales bacterium | reverse complement strand
CACGATGGCCAGCTCGCCCTCCCAGTCATAATCCGGGGACTCGCCCCGGGGCAAGGGCACGGACGTGACCGGGCCGACAATGGTGGTCGTCGGGGGTTTCATGAAGAAGAACGGCGCGGCGCGGGGGTCGGGGCGCGCCGTCTTCATTTCCTCGGCGTGGGAGTAGTAGTTCGTGCCGGCGCACAGGACTTTCCGGGGGAAGGTGACGGGAGCGACAAGCCGGGCATCCGGAACGATCGGGAGTGCGTGTGGATCGAGAGCCCGAAGTTGTCCGTTCCATTCGGGCCACGCGTCAAGGATCGCAAGCACGGTGTCCGGCCAGTTCCCGGGCAGCGCGCGGACCACGCCGTCGTGGCGCACCCCCGCCCTGACCGTGCCATCGGCTGTGTATTGCACGAGCAGCAGTCCGGTCGTCATCATCGCCACCTTTGTGGTCGGGTAGGAGCCACGAGGCCCCGGTCGGGACCAAATACGGGTGCGCCGAACGCCGCCATCCCGTAGATCATCCGGTGCAGCGAGCTCGCGATCCCGTAGTTGCGGGCCACCTCGGAAAGCGCCATCGGGCCCCGGCCGGCCGCGAGCGCGCGTAGCACCTGCGCGCCCACCTCGATCGACTGGATGCCCTGCTGGGGGCTGTCGGCGGTCCGGCCGTCCGCGGACATTCAGGCCACGCTGTCGCTGACCCGGAGCACGGTGTGGCCCACCGCGGTCCCCTTGATCACCGCGTCGTGCACCGCGGGCGCGGCCTCCAGCGCCTCCTCGCGCACCAGTCCGGGCGGCAGCCGGAACCCGTCGCGCACCAGATCCCAGAAATCTTTTGTGGTGCGCGCGTTGGCGGTGCGCACGCCGAGCAGGGAGATGCTGCGGATGTACAGCGGCGCCGCCGGGACCCGGAGCGTGGGCAGGTCGGGCGTCCCGATCGCACCGGAGATCACGATGCGCGCGCCGTTCATCAGGGCCGGGAAGTAGCGGTCGAACACGTCAGACGCCGCGACGTTGTCGATCACGCAGTCCGGCCCCGCTCCCCCGGCCGCCTCGCGGATGGCCCGGGTGAGATCCTCGCGCCCGGAATCGAGCGCGGTGACGCCGAGGCCAGGCGCGACCGCCGCGACCCGGCGGGTGAGCCCGGTGACGTGGGCGCCGAGCCTGGACGCGAGGGCCGCGAGCACCGTGGCGAGGGCGCCCGTCACGCCGGTGATGAGCACCTCGCTGCCGACGGTCACCGCGGCCACCCGCAACTGGGTCAGGGCGATGGGACCGGTCGCGGCCAGCGCCGCCGCCTCGGACATCTCGATCCCGTCGGGCAGGACGTGCAGGCTGCCGACGGGCACCCGGGTGAGCTCGGCGTAGGAACCCCACCGGTGAATGCCCACCATTTCCAGCTGGGTGCATTCGTACTCCCGGCCCGACCGGCAGACAGCGCACTCACCGCAGGTGTGCGAGCTCATCGCGGCGACGCGCCGACCCACCAGCGCGGGGTCCACGCCGTCGCCGACGGCCTCCACCACGCCGGCGAAGTCGCCTCCCAGCACGTGCGGCAGGGTAATCTGCCGCGAGAAAGGATGCCGGCCGGAGCGGGCCGCGACATCGCGGGTGCGCGAAACCTCCACCGCCGCGACGCGGACCAGCGCCTCCCCCGGCTGCGGGGAGGGGTCGGGTACTTCCTCGATCGCCAGCACGCCGGGATCTCCGAACTCCCGCATGACCACCGCGCGCATTAGTGCGCCATCATCTCCGGATCGATCGGGCCCCATTTGTTGGCGGCCGCGGGTCGCAGCCCCCAGAACTGCGGCACCTGCGGCCAGTGCTCGTGCCACGGCCGGGGCTCGAACTGGCCGGTCGCCTCGTCGTAGATCTTGTCGATCTCGGTGAAGAGCTCCACCAGGTTGCCGTCGGGGTCGTGATGATAGGTGAAGATGTTGTGGCCGGCCCCGTGACGGCCCGGTCCCCACTGCAGCCGGATGTCCCGGCTGGCCAGGTGGTCGAGCGCGTCTTTCAGGTGCACGATGTCACGCATCTCGAAGGCGACGTGGAACAGACCGTGCTTCTTGACGCTGCGCATCAGGTTGATGGCGTGATGATCGGCGTTGCAGCGCAGGAACGTGAAGAAATCTCCGATGGTGTCCGACCACCGGAAGCCGAGCACGTCGGTATAGAAGCTCTGCGCGCCCTCGAGGTCTTCCACGTACGACGCGATGTGGCCGAGCTTGGTCGGCCTGATGCCCAGCGCGGTCGGCACCCCGCCGGCTTCGCTGGCCTCCTGGCCCTGGTAGAGGTAGATCGGCGTCGCCGTTTCCGGCTCCGGCAGCGTGAGGGCGGCGCGGATTTCGGGCTGAGGGTCGGAGCGCAACTCGGCCTCGACGCCCAGCTTCTTAAGGTCGCGCTGCACATCGGTGAGCGCTCCGGCCACCTCGAAGCCGACCGCGGCTCGGCCGTCGGGCTCGCCCTGCTGGACGATCACGCAGTGATGGTCGACGCCGGTGGTCAGGTACGTGGTGGATCCGGAGCGCTCAGTGACCACGAGGTCAAGCGCATCCTGGTAGTAATGCACGAGCCGTTCCGGATCGGGGGTGCGGACCTCGTAGAACCCGGGCCGGGTGACGGGCGCCGGGGCGCGGTTATCCGGGATTGTCGTCATGCGCCTACTCCTCGAGGCTAGAGAAGAGCGGTACCGCCACAGTGGCCGCCGGCCTGCGCGTCGCGCCCGCTCCTCGTTTCTGCTGTGGCCGGCAACCGCGGTTTCGGGCCGGCACCCCCGCCCCGCGGTCGTCGTCATCCTTGTACGGCGAGGGCGGCTGCGGTCTGACGGGGCGGCGCGGGGACAGCGTAGGAGCCGACGACCTGCTGCCTGATTTGGCCGATGCCCTCGACGTGGCTGACGAGCTCGTCGCCGGGCTTGAGGAAACGGGGCGGTGTCCTGCTCATCCCGATGCCGGACGGCGTGCCGGTGAAGATGAGGTCGCCGGGGAACAGAGGGGTGATGTGGGAGAGCCATCCA
>DATMOQ010000386.1:0-7754 GCA_035568195.1 Gemmatimonadales bacterium | reverse complement strand
CGCCTGTTCACGGTCCGCTCCTGTCACTGGAACCTTCCCGACGACCACCCGGAGCGGCCGTGCCTGGACTATCACATCGAGCGCTGCAAGGCACCCTGCGTGGGCTACCAATCCCGGGAGGACTACCGCCGGATGATCGACGACGTCCTCCTGTTCCTGGAGGGGAAGACCGTCGACGTCCGCACCCGCCTGCGCGAGCGGATGCATGACGCCAGCCGGTTGCAGGATTACGAGCGGGCGGCCCAGCTCCGGGACGCCATCCGGTGGCTGGAGCAGATCGACCAGCCGCAGGCGGTGGAGCAGGTCGGGGGCGGAGACGCCGACGCCATCGGCTTCGCCCGGGACGGCGACGACGCCTGCGGCGTGATTCTCCGCATCCGGGAAGGGCGGGTGGTGGCGCGTGAGCATCGCTTTCTGGAGCACGCAGAGGGAGAGCCGGAAGCCGCCGTCCTTTCCGCGTTCCTGGTGCGGTACTACCTCCCCCTGGAACAACGGGCGGGCCGCGTGCTGCTCCCGTTCGGCCCGGAGGACTTCGACGCGCTGCGCGCGCTCTCCCCGGAGGTCGACTGGCTCATGCCGCAGCGCGGGGCCAACGCCCGCCTCGTGGCGCTCGCGGAGCAGAACGCCCGGCACCTCTTGGACTCCCTGATGATCGAGTCCTTCGATATCGAGGAGCGCGCCGCCGATCCGGTCTACACGCTGGGCCGTGACCTGGGCCTCGCCGCGGTCCCGCGGTCGTTCATCTGCGTCGACATCTCCACTAATCAGGGCCGTGACACGGTGGGCTCCCTGGTCTGGTTCGAGGCCGGCCGCCCCAAGAAAGGGGAGTACCGGCGGTACAAGATCAAGGGACCGGCCCAGCAGGACGACTTTGCCGCCATCCACGAAGTGATCACCCGCTTCGTGCGCCGGAGGCTGGACGAGGGGAAGCCTCTCCCCGACCTTGCGGTGATCGACGGCGGAAAGGGCCAGCTGTCCGCGGCGGTCGACGCCGCCCGGCGCGCCGGAGCTCCCGCATTGCCGCTGGTGAGCCTCGCCAAGCGGGAGGAACAGGTGTTCTTCCCCGACCGCTCCGACCCGCTGGTGCTCTCGCGCCGTTCTCCGTCGCTCCGGCTGCTCCAACGGGCACGCGACGAAGCGCATCGCTTCGCGGTGTCGTACAGCCGCAAGCGCCGGTCGGCCCGCACCATCACGTCCGCGCTGCTGGAAATCCGCGGCGTGGGGCCCTCCCGCCGGAAGTCCCTCCTTGAACGCTTCGGCTCCCTCGCCGGCGTCAAGACCGCGACGGCCGCCGAAATCGCCGCGCTCCCTGGCTTCTCGACCGCCCTGGCCGAGCGCATTCTCGACCGCCTCAAGGATCGGTGATGAGTCTTCCTTGGACGCTGGTGTGTTCCCGCTGTGGCGCCGTCCGGGACGCGGAGGGCTTGCCCGGGGTCTGTCCCATCGACGGCGCTCCCTATCTCGTGAAGTATCCCGCGCTGCCGGCCGCCGGCGCGAAGTCGTTGCTCGAGGACCGCCGCTGGTCGATGTGGCGCTACCGGGAATGGCTGCCGCTCGCGGACGGGGAGCAGCCCGTTTCGCTCGGGGAAGGGGGGACGCCGCTCCTGACGCTGGACCATCTGGGTCCCGAGCGGGGGTTCGAGGCCCTGCTGGTAAAGGACGAAGGGCTCAATCCCACCGGCTCATTCAAGGCGCGCGGGCTCGCGGCCGCCGTCTCCCGAGCGGTTCTGGCCGGCGCGACCAAGCTCGTGGTCCCCACGGCCGGCAACGCCGGCGTCGCGTTGGCGGCCTACGCCGCGCGCGCGGGTGTCACGGCCCGTGTGTACGCGCCTGCCTCCACGCCCGCCACTATCCGGTCGCAAATCGAGCACTTCGGCGCCGACCTCCAGCTCATCGACGGACATATCGGGGACTGCGGCAAAGCGGCTCGAGGCTTTGCCGCCGAGACCGGCGCGGTGGACGTGTCCACGCTCCGGGAGCCCTACCGCATCGAAGGGAAGAAGACCCTGGGCCTCGAGCTGGCCGAACAACTGGGGTGGACGCTGCCCGACGTCATCGTGTATCCCACGGGGGGCGGCACCGGGCTGATCGGCATGTGGAAGGCCTTCGGCGAGCTCCGCGAGGCCGGCTGGGTGCGCGGCGGGTTACCTCGGATGTTCACGGTGCAGGCGACCGGGTGCGCACCCGTGGTGCAGGCGTTCGAGACCGGAGCGGACCACTGCACGCCGTGGCCCGACCCGCAGACCGTCGCCGCCGGTTTGCGCGTCCCCGGGCCCCTGGGTGACCGCTTGATGCTGAAGGCCCTGCGCGAGAGCGGGGGCGGAGCGGTGTCGGTCACCGACGAGATCCTGACCCGGGCTGCCGACGATCTGCAGCGCCGGGAGGGTATCGACGCTGCCCCCGAGGGCGGCGCGGCCCTGGCCGCGGCAGTGGAGCTCCTCCGCCGCGGCGCCATTCGGGCCAGCGACCGTGTCGTGCTCTTCAACACCGGCGCCGGGTGGCTGTACCGCAGCTAACCCGTTTATATTTCAGGTCTTCGGACCATGAAGATTGCCGTTCTTGACCCCACCGCCGGCATCAGTGGCGACATGACCCTGGGCGCTCTCCTGGCGCTCGGGGTACCCGCTGCATGGCTGGAAGCCCTCCCCGGGCGGCTGGGGCTGGCGGGGGTCCGCGTGAATGTGCGGGACGCCATGCGCTGCAGCGTCTCCTGTAAGCAAGTCGAGTTCGAGGTGCCGCCTCAGCCTCACGGGCGGCACGTCGGCCAGCTGGTCAAACTGGTGGAGCAGGCGCCGCTGTCGGCTACGGTGAAGGAGCGGGCCGTGCAGGCATTCCGGCTCCTGGGCGAGGCCGAGGGCCGCGTGCACGGGGTCGCGCCCGAGAAGGTGCATCTCCATGAGGTGGGCGCGGTGGACGCGGTACTCGACATCGTGGGCGCCATGGAAGGATTCGAGCAGCTGGGTGTCGACGCCATCTATCATCGCCCCGTGGCGGTGGGCGACGGGTGGGTGGAGGCCGCGCACGGACGGCTTCCCGTCCCCGCTCCGGCCACCGCGATTTTGCTCGAGGGACTGGACATCACCAGCAACGGGCCGGTGCACGGCGAGGCCACGACGCCCACGGGAGCCGCACTGCTGCGCGTGCTCTCAGTCGGCGCGCCGCCCGCCCGCTGGCGGGTCACCGCGGGGGGATGGGGCGCGGGGCATCGGGACCCCAAGGAGTATCCCAACGCGCTCCGGGTGTTGCTCGGGGAAACGGCGGACCAGACCGAGGCGGTGACGGTGCTCGCCACCGACATCGACGATCTGAGTCCCGAGTACGTGGAGCCCCTGCGTCAGGCCCTGGCTGAGGCCGGTGCCCTCGACGTGCAGGTCTGGCCGGTGCAGATGAAGAAGGGGAGACCGGGGCTGCGCGTGGAAGTGATGGCGCCCGAGCTCGCCGTGGACGCGGTGACCTCGGCGCTCTTCCGCCATAGTCCCACCGCGGGGCTCCGACGCTGGCGCGCCGAGCGCACCACGCTCCCGCGGCGCGAGATCACGGTAAAGCTGGCAGGCGGTGTGACGGTCCGCGTGAAGGTGCTGGAACGTCCGGACGGAGTCCGGGTCAAACCCGAGTATGACGACGTGCTGGCGGCGGCGAGAATCCTGGGCCAGCCGCCCATCGACGTGGCGCGCGCGGCCCAGCGGGAAGCTGAGGCGCTCGTGGCTCAACCAAAATAAGGAGTGGCGATGCGACGGATGACGACGACGGTGGTGCTGGCCCTGGCATTCGCGGTCGCGGGCGCGGCGCCCGCGCCGGCCCAGGATTGGATTCCGGCCAAGTGTGACCTGCCTGGCGCGGGGAACTACCTCGTGGCCAGCGCGATCGTCTATCTCAAGCAGTCCAAGGAGACGCACTTCGACGAGGTGAAGGACCACGAGCTCAAGGACGCCCTTCGCGTCCTCACCCAGGCGCTCGGCAGTGGTCAGGACAAGAATGCCGGCGTCTGGTACTACCTCGGCCGCTACTATATCGAGCGGAAGGACGTGTCCGGCATGGACTCCTCCTTCAGCAAAGCGGAGTCCCTGGCCCCGAAATGCCACGACGACATCTACTTCTGGCGGCATAACTACTGGGTGCCGATCTACAACAACGCCGTCCATGCCCTCAACGCCGGCCAGAGCGATTCGGCCCTGGTATACCTCAAGCAGGCGGCGCAGGCGAGCTCCGCGGAGCCGGACGGCATTTCGCTGATGGGAACACTCTTCTACAACAGCGGACAGTTCGACTCGGCAGCGACGTACTTCAACAAGAGTCTGGTCCTCGCTCAGGACCCGAAGTTCGCGAAGAACCGCAAGGACCTGATGTTCAACCTCGCGGCCGCCGAACAGCAGCAGAAGAATTACGATTCCGCCGCCGCCGTGTACCGGGCCTACCTCAAGTTGAACCCCAACGACGCCTCCGCGGTGTCGCAGCTCGCCAACACCTTCGCGGCCGGCGGACATCCGGATTCCGCCCACGCCCTGTATCAGCAGATGCTCCAGCACGCCGACGGGATCGACCCGCTCACGCTGTTCGCGGCCGGGGTGGCCATGTACAACGCGGCCCCGCAGGCTCCGGACACCACCGCCCTGGGCTCGAAGTGCCGCGAGGATGCCCGCAAGGTGCGGCCGGCGCTCACCGCCGCCGCCATCAAGCGGCGCTGCGATCCGCCGAACGCCCAGGTTATGGCCGCCTACGACTCCACGTCCAAGGGCAACTTCCAGCTGGCCATCCAGGCGTTCCAGGCCGGGTTGGCCCAGAACCCCTATTACCGGGACGCGCTCTACAACCTGACCAACACGTATCTGGTGACCGGGCAGAAGGACAGCATGCTCAGCACGGCCCGGCGCCTGTACGCCGTGGATCCCATGAACCGGCGCAGCTTGCAGCTCCTGGCCGAGGCCTATCAGGAGCACGGGAAGAGCGATTCTACCCTGCATTACATCACGCTGGCCGACTCGCTGTTGCCCTTCGAGGTGACCGTGGGCCAGTTCCAGCCCGGCGACCAGAACGCCTCGCTCATGGGCTTGTTCACCAACTACCACAACACCAAGAGCACGCCCGGCAAGGTGGTGTTCGAGTTCCTCGATGGGCACGGGAAGGTCATCGGGACGCAGACCCAGCCGGTGCCCGCCATCGATCCGAGCGGCAACCAGCAGTTCCAGATCCAGGTGATCGGCGCCAACATCGTCGCCTGGCGGTATAAGGCCGGGTCGTGACATGAGTCCTGCAGGGGAGACCGGCGGCCCGCCGGTCTCCCGGCGGGTGCTCACCGTGAGCGCGCTGGCGATGGTCGTCGCCGGCGCGGCCGCGGTGGTGGCGCAGGTGCTGATCCGGCTCATCGGCTTCATCACCAACCTCAGTTTCTACGGACGGCTGTCCAGCTCCTTCGCGTCTCCGGCGGGGAATCACCTGGGCTGGTGGGTCGTGGCCGTTCCAATCGTCGGAGGCCTGATCGTCGGACTCCTCGCCCGGTACGGGTCCGCGGGGATCCGCGGGCACGGCATCCCGGAAGCGATGGAACAGGTCCTCACCAACCAGAGCCGCATTCCCGCCCGCCTGACGATCCTGAAGCCCCTGTCCGCAGCCATCGCCATCGGCACGGGTGGCCCCTTCGGCGCCGAGGGTCCAATCATCGCGACCGGAGGTGCCCTGGGCTCCCTGGTGGGCCAGCTGCTCAAGACCACCGGCGCCGAGCGCAAAACCCTCCTGGCGGCGGGCGCAACGGCCGGGATGGCCGCGACGTTCGGTGCGCCCATCTCCTCAGTCCTGCTCGCCGTCGAGCTGCTCCTCTTCGAATACCGGCCCGCCTCGCTCATCCCGGTCGCGCTCGCCTCGGTGACTGCCACCGGCATTCGCCTCGCCTTCGGGGGATTCTTGCCGGTGTTCTCGATGCCCGCGGTGGCCGCGCCCCAGGTCGGCGCCCTGGTAGTCTATGGACTGCTCGGCGCGGTGGTCGGAGGAGCGTCCGTGTGGGTGACGCACGCCGTGTACAGCGTCGAAGAGCAATTCGAGCGCCTGCCCATTCATTGGATGTGGTGGCCCGCGCTCGGCGCCGTGGTGGTGGGGATCGTCGGTTACTTCGCGCCGCGTACCCTCGGTGTGGGATACGACAACATCTCGGATCTCCTCGGCGGGCAGGTTATCGGCAGCGCGCTGATCACGCTCTTCGTCCTCAAGTTCGTCTCCTGGGTCGTCGCCCTCGGAAGTGGTACGTCGGGCGGCACCCTGGCTCCTCTGTTCATCATCGGGGGAGGACTGGGAGCCGCGCTCGGCTCACTCGCCACGGGGGCGCTGCCGTGGGCCGGGGTCGATTTTCGCGTCGCCGCGCTGGTGGGGATGGTCGCGATGTTCGCCGGCGCCTCCCGGGCCTTTCTCGCATCCGTGGTCTTCGCGTTCGAGGCCACCCGGCAGCCCTACACCATCCTGCCCCTGCTGGCAGGCGGGGTGGCCGCCTACCTGGTCTCCTATCTCCTGATGCGGGACACCATCATGACCCGGAAGATCGTGCGCCGCGGCGTCCGCGTGATCGGGGAGTACGGCGTCGACACGCTCGAGGGCATCACCGTCGGCACCTGCATGCGCGCGGCCGTAGTCACCGTCGCGGGAGACGACACGGTGACGGACGTCCGGCGCTGGCTCGATTCCGGCATCCCCGGAACGAGTCACCAGGGCTTTCCGGTGGTGGGGGAGGGGGGCGAGCTGATCGGTGTCATCACGCGGCGCGACCTTCATCCCGCCGAAGGCGCGGCCCTGATCCGTGATCTCATTCGGCGCGCGCCCATCACCGTGCACGAGGGTCAGTCATTGCGCGCCGCCGCGGACCTGATGGTGGTTCATGGCGTAGGGCGCCTGCCGGTGGTTTCATCGGGTGACAATCGGGCGCTGATCGGCATCATTACGCGCAGCGATCTGCTCCGGGCGCACGAACCGAGACTCGAGGAAGCCCACCATGCAGTGCAGGGAATCGACGTCAGGCGGCTCTGGCTCGATCGATCCCGTTGACGGGGTCTTCGGGCCCGGCCATATTCCGCACTTCGCGGGCGTAATTCAGGGGTAGAATGCCAGCTTCCCAAGCTGGACGTCGCCGGTTCGAATCCGGTCGCCCGCTCTGGGTAAATGTCAGCCCTTCAGGAAGTTAGCAGCGTCTGGTGACCAACGGTCCCCAGACGCTTTTTTCTTGGTGACCGTTGGAGGAGGCCATGGTCGGCGCTTACGGCATGATCGCCAACGACGCAATCCTGTCTCCGTCGAGCGCGAAGACGTACCGCAGGTCCACCGGACTGCCGGGGAAATCACCGGTCAGCCGGCTGGTGACCACGGTCTTCCCATCCTCTTCCACGGAGGCGATGGGCTGGCTAGCGTATTTGTAACGCGTCGTCGCCGACTCCTTCCATTGCCTGATGGCCGGGCGACCGGTGTAGGTGTGGTGTTCGTCTACGACGACGCCATTCTCCGTAAAACACTGGGCGACGGCGTTCGCGTCACCCCGGTCAGCCGCGAAGTACTTCGCTATTGGCGTTGGCAATTGCACTTTCATCATCACTCCCCAGGTATTGAGCGCCACCTTATCCTCGGCGGGAGCACCTGCCTTCGGAAGAACGCACCGGAAAGTGGGGGACTTACCCGTGAGTAAGCCGCAACACACACCCGAGTCGGCGGCGGTCGGCATCGATCAGGCCATCGGGAGCCTCAGAGGACGCTGGAAACTGGTGATCCTCTTTCATCTCTTC
>DATMOQ010000385.1:0-2148 GCA_035568195.1 Gemmatimonadales bacterium | reverse complement strand
TGCGGCATCGGCGAGAGCTCCTGCGAGATCGTCGAGATCCCGTCGATGCGCGCCTCGCGCGGGCTGGTGTAGCGGACCAGCCGGTCGTCCACGAAGAGCTGTCCGTCGTCGGGGCGGATCACGCCTCCGATGATCTTCCCGAGCGTCGACTTTCCAGCGCCATTCGCCCCGACGAGCGCGTGCACGGTAGCTCCGGCAACCTCGACGCTGACGTTGTCGAGCGCCTTGGTGCCGGAGTACCGCTTGCCGATTTCGACGAGCCGGACGTTCGCGGCCGCCGCTGAACTCACCCTGGCTCGCCCTCCAGTGTCCAGTCAGGCACGAAGTTCGGGTGCTGGGTCAGGAACGTCTGGTCGATGATCGCCGGACGGGTGTCCGCGTTGATGATGTTGACCAGGTTCGGCACCGACTGCCCCTTCAGCGCCGCGTCCAGGTACTGGATGCCGAGCACCGACTCAGAGACCGGGTACAGGCCGAGGGTGGCGTAGACCGTCCCGGACTTGACCTCGTTGACGATTTCCGTCGCGCCGCCGTAGCCGATGATCGCGATGTTCTTGCCGGGCGTGTAGCCGCCGACCAGCTTCAGCGCGGTCAGCGTCCCTTGCGCCATCTGGTCGCCGAACGTCGCGAACACGTTGATGTTCTTGTGCGCGGTGAAGAACGTCTGGGCGACGCCCTGGGAGGCCGTCTGGTCGTACTGGCCCGGGGGCATCACGGTGAACGTGTAATTCGGCCTTCCCTTGTAGTACGCCGTCATCGCGTTGATGCGAACCGTGTCGGTCGGGTAGTTGGCGAGTCCTGGCAGGAAGGCGATGTTGCAGTGGCCGCTGCCCACCATCTTCGTGCAGGCCGAGTTCATCGCAAGCTCCAGGTTCGTCGACTCCGCGCCGATCGACTGGCCGACGGTGGTGAGGCAGGTCGGCGATGCCGTCAGAACGTTCTGCTCGGACAGCGCGCCCCACGTGTAGTCAGCGCACGCCACCTTGATGCCCTTGGCGAGCGCCTGATTGATGACCGGTGTGAGGGCCACGTCGTCGAGACCCCAGACCCAGAAGGCCTTGTATTTACCGGTGGTGATTGCGTCCTGGATCTGCGTCGTCTGCAGCTGTGGGTTGTTGTTGGCGTCGAAGGCGTCTAGCTGGACGCCCAGCTTCGCGGCCTCCTGCTGCGCGCCCTTCAGCGACGCGATCCCGTACGGGCTCGGGTTGTAGTAGAAAATCGCCATCCGGACCGACCCGGTTGCCGCAGCGCTCGAGGTCGAAGAGGATGCGGCCGAGGTCGAAGAGGACGCGGCCGAACCCGTCGATGACGACGAACTCGAGCTGCATCCGGCAATTAGTAGTGCGGCCGCGGCCACAGCTACTCCGCCCGCAACGACGCGGGCGCGCTTAAGTCTGAACATGGTCTCCTATCGCCCTCCTCGAAAGAGAGGCCAACAAGCCGGTACACGTCGAATCTCTGTACGGCTCAGTTGTAGCAGACCGTAACCCGTAATGGCAGGCGCGGATATTGGCGGGGACGTCAACGCATGGAGCGAAGCGTAGTGGCGGGACTCTAACCAGGGCTTATGGTGTGACACGTATCACAGTGGCCCTTTTGCAAGCGACCTTAAAACTGTACAATCGCGAGCCCTGATTGTTGCTCAAGTGGCTAATGATGCGCCTGGGACGAAAGATAAAATCACGCCATAACCAAGACTGTTCTACAGTATAGCTTTCGTGAATGGCGCTTCGCGGGAGGGTTCACTTCAGGTCGTACGTGGCGGGGACTTGACCGCCTCCGCCAGTGCTTCCATGGCGGGCACGGCGGCGAGCAGTTGTTCGGCGGTCTCCGCCGGCAGCCGCTCCAGCCACTCGGAAAGCACCTGAGTGCGCTGCTCCCTGACCTGTTCGTGCAGCCGCGCGCCCTCCGGCGTCACCTCCACCCGCGCCGCGCGCATGTCGCTCGGGTCGGGCAGCCGCCGGATGAGGCCGCGCTCGTCGAGCACCTTGACGATCCGCGACAGCATCGTCGGGTTCAGTCCCTCGAGCTCCGTCAGTTCCGCCAGGCCCAGCGGGCCGCGGACGCGGACCAGTGCCAGGACGGAGTACTGCGTGGGGGTCAGGTCCGCACCCGTGGACGTCTCGTTGAACTGCCGGGCAAGCCTGG
>DATMOQ010000384.1:0-4007 GCA_035568195.1 Gemmatimonadales bacterium | reverse complement strand
CCCAGCGCGCCACTCACCACTCCCAGCACCAGACTCTCCACCAGGAGATGCCGGATGAGCCGGGCCCGGGTGGCACCCAACGCTCTTCGCACCGACAACTCGCGCCGGCGGGCTGCCGACCGTCCCAGGAGGAGCCCCGCGACGTTGGCGCAGGCGATGAGCAGTACCAGCGCGATCGCGCCGAAAAGGAGGGCCAGTGGACTCCGGACATCCTGTCCGACCAGGCTGCCGACCGGCACGAGCGAGAGCCGGCTCGCGGTGTCGGTGTGAAAGGCGGTCGCGAATCCCGAGAAGACCGGCTTCAGGCGCGCGTTGGCTTGTTCGAGGCCCACGCCGGGAACGAGTCGTCCCAGCAACGTGAGGTTCTGACCGCTGCCGATGGTCCGGCCGACGTGCGCCACAGTGGAAAGGAGGTCGATCCGGTCGCCCCAGGGGTCACGGAAGCCGGCTGGCATGACGCCCACGATCGTGAACGGGACTCCGTCCACCAGAACCGCCTGGCCGAGGATGCGCGCATCTCCACCCAACGTGCTTTGCCAGAGCTCGTGCGAAAGAACCACGACGTTCGGCCCGCTGGGCTGATCCTCGTCGCTGGAAAACGCTCGTCCGAGAGACGGCTCGACACCCATCACCCGGAAGTAATCCGCGGATACGCGGACCATCTGGAGATGCGACGCCTCGCTACGGGTGAAGAGGTTGACCCCGACTCCGGTCGAGACCGCGAGGGCGTCAAATCCCGTCGCGTGGTCGCGGAAGTATTGGAACTGGGTGAATTGGACATTGCGCTGGTACCGGGAGCCCCGGTACGAGGACTCGAGACCGACCAGCCGCTCGGGGTGCGGGTACGGCAGCGGACGGAACACCACGCTGTAGAGCGCGCTGAAGATCGCCGTGTTGGCGCCGATGCCCAGCGCCAGCGTAATGACCACCGTAGCCGTGAACCCCGGGCTCTTCAGGAGGGACCGGACGGCGTAGCGGATGTCCTGAAGCATCGCTTCCATTGGAAGGCCCCCCTGACTCCTACTCGGTGCGAAGTGCCACTATCGGGTCTACGCCCGCCGCCCTCCGCGCCGGGATATAACTCGCCGCGAACGCCACGAGTGCGAACACCGCCACCACGCCGGCGTAGGCCAACGGGTCGAGCGTGCCGACCCCGTAGAGCTGGCTGCGCAAGACGCGCGACAGCAGGGCCGCGGCGATTAGGCCGGCGCCCAGTCCCGCCGCGGTGAGCCGCAGACCATCCCCGATCACGAGCCCGAGTACTGCCCTCCGCTCGGCACCCAGCGCCATCCGGACGCCGATCTCCTGGGTCCGCTGTGTCACCGAGTACGCGATGACGCCGTACAGGCCCAGGCCGGCCAGCAGCATGGCCGCGGTCGCAAAACCCGCCAGCAGCTCGAGGTCGAAGCGGCGCTGCTCGAGCGACGCGGACAGCAAGTCGTCCATCGTTCGCACCGCATAGTAGGCCAGCTGGGGATCGACGGCGGTCAGCTCCCGCTTGATGGCCGGGACTACGCCGTGCGGATCCCCGTTGGCGCGGATCACCAGCGTGATGATCGGCTCCGGGCCCTGCTGGTAGGGGTAGCTCACTTCGGGAGCCGCGGCGACATCGAGGGCTTCGCCGTGGGTGT
This sequence comes from Gemmatimonadales bacterium, assembly GCA_035568195.1. Classification (GTDB taxonomy): domain Bacteria; phylum Gemmatimonadota; class Gemmatimonadetes; order Gemmatimonadales; family GWC2-71-9; genus 40CM-2-70-7. Next base: position 2,376 of record DATMOQ010000384.1, on the reverse strand, counting down.
CTCCCATGACGCCCACAATGGTTTTCGCGGCCGAGTCCCCGTTCATGAGGTGGAGCTTGCGGCCGAGTGGGTTCTCGCCCGGATAGAACCGACGCGCGGCACTCTGATTGATCACCGCGACCGGCGGGGCGCCGGCGGAATCACCGAGGGTGAAGCTGCGGCCCATGACGACCGGAATCCTGAGCGCGGAGAAGTAGTCCCCCGCGATGATCCGGTAGCCCACCTGGGGCATGTCGCCCATCGACTTGGCGGGATGGTCGATGATATCGACCGAGGTGTTGTCCCCGATGTTCGAGAGGGGCAGGGTATTGATGGCGCCCACCTGGACCACTCCCGGAAGGTCACGCAGCCGGGCGAGGGCCGTTCGTTCATAGCCCGCCCAGCTCTCGGGCGTGGGATACCGGGCGGGCGGGATCAGTGAAAACATGGTGATCACGCCCTTTCCATCGAAGCCCGGATTGACGGCCGCCAGGCGCGCGAAGCTTCGCAACAGCAGCCCCGCGCCCGTGAGGAGGACGATCGAGAGCGCCACCTCGCCGATCACGATTCCCGCCCGCAAGCGCCGGCGCTCCTTGGTCCAGGTGTGCCGGCCACCCTCCCGGAGCGCCTCGTTGCTGCGCCGGTCCCGGCGCAGCACCGGCCAGAGGCCGAAAAAGAGGCCGGAGAGGAGGGACGTCGCCAGGGTGAAAGCGAGCACTCGCCCATCGAGCGTGACGTCGGCGACCCGCGGGAGCGACGCCGGCGCGAAGGTCCGGAGTCCCTGGAGGCCCCAGGTGGCGATCACCGCACCGAGGACCCCACCCATCAGCGACAACAGGATGCTTTCGGTGAGCAGCTGACGGGCCAGTCGCGTCGACGAGGCCCCGAGCGCCGTCCGCACCGCGATCTCGCGCTCGCGTCCGGCCGCCCGGGCCAGCAACAAGCCGCCGACATTGGCGCAGGCGATGAGGAGGACAAAGCCCACGGCCCCCAGGAGAATCACCAGCGGGCGGGAGGCGTCGCCAATGACCTGCTCCTTCAAAGGGCGGGGAACCATGGACAGGTTGGCATCGGAGTTGGGAAAGGCGGATGCCTGGTGCCGGGCGAACGCGTCGAGCTCACTCTCCGCCTGGGCCAGCGTGACTCCCGAGGCCAGGCGACCGATCACCCAGTAGTTGTCGTTGCCACGGTCGTCGTGGCCCTGCGCCTCGGTTCCCACGGGCATGTAGACATCGGGCTCACGGGAGGGGAGCGGCGTGTTGGCCGGCATCAGCTCGGGGAAGCGGAACCCGCGGGGCAGAACACCGACCACGGTCGCGGGGGCACCGTCCACCAGGATGCTCGTCCCGACCACTGCCGGGTCGGATCCGTACCGCCGCTTCCAAAGGCCGAACGAGAGCAGGGCCTCCCGCGGGTGGCCTTTATTGTCGGCGCCCCGCGTGAAGGAGGCTCCGTATGCCGGCCGCACGCGCAAGGCCTCGATCACATCGTCCCCGGCGAACACGCCCAGTACCGCCTCGGGGGCCTCCTGTCCGGAGAGGTTGAAGAGCCAGTAGCGGAACGCCCCCACCTGTGCGAACGAGCGGGTGTTCGCGCGGAGGTCTTGGAAGTCCGGGAACGAGTACTGGTTTCCCCCGAAGCCTGAGGACCGCATGGTCGACCCGATGTCCACCAGTCGGTCGGCCTGCTGATACGCCAGGGGCTCGAGGAGCACGCCGTTCACCACGCTGAACATCGTCGTGATGGCGCCGATGCCGAGACCCAGGGTCAGGACCGCGACGAGCGTGAAGCCGGGTGACTTCACGAGCGTGCGGGCGGCGTAGCGCAGATCTTGCAGCAAAGTCTCCATACTCGACACGACTCCTCTCCGAGCTGACGGCTGTCGGGTTCTTTATTCCGCTCTCAACGCGATCATCGGATCCACTCGTGTCGCCCGGCGAGCCGGCCACCAGGTTGCGGCGAGTGCCACCGCGGCGAGCAGGACCGCGGTGGATCCGAACGTCAGGGCATCGGATGGTGCGACCTCGAACAGGAACGACTTGAGCACCCGGGTCACGCCGAAGGCGGCCGCGAGACCGAGGCCGACGCCGATGCTCACCCGGGCCAGGTTCTCCTGAAGCAGCAGGCCCACCACCTGGCCGGGCTGCGCGCCCAGGGCGAGGCGGATCCCCAATTCCCGGGTCCGCTGGGTCACGGCATAGGATGTCACGCCGTAGATGCCTACCATCGAGAGGGCCACGGCCAGCAGTGCGAAGAGCGTCAGGAGCGACGTGTTGAAGCGCCGGCCCGCGGTGAGCCGGTCGGCCATCTCGTTCAGGCTGGCGATCTCGCCGATGGGCTGTTCCGGGTCGGCCTGGTGGACGGCGTCACGAATGGCGCCCGCCAGCTGTAACGGTT
>DATMOQ010000383.1:0-6356 GCA_035568195.1 Gemmatimonadales bacterium | reverse complement strand
ATGGCCCCCAACCGAATTGCGTTTTGCCTGACACTCATCTACTCACTCCCCCTCGCCGCCCGGGCCGCCAAAGCTCAGGAGCCGCAGCCGATCCCCCTCTGGCCCGGCGGCGCTCCCGGATCGGCGGGAAAAACAGGAGATGAGCACGTCCGGATCTCGGACCAGGGAGACCACATCGTCTCGAATGTTCATCACCCTGCGATCCTCCCCTACCTCCCCGACTCGGCCGCGGCCACCGGGGCGGCGGTGATCGTCATTCCCGGCGGCGGGCATCGCGAGCTGTGGATGGATCACGAGGGCTATCGCGTGGGGCGCTGGCTCGCCGACCACGGCGTCGCTGCATTCGTGTTGAAGTACCGGCTGGCCCGGGAACCCGGCTCGACGTATACGGTGGAGGGAACGGAGCTCGCGGACGTGCAGCGGGCCATTCGGTTGGTCCGGAGCCGGGCCTCCATTTGGGGCATCGCGTCGGATCGAATCGGCGTGATCGGTTTCTCGGCGGGCGGAGAGCTGGCGGCGCTCGCGGGCACGCGCGGCGCCCTGGGAACGGCCGGCGCGGCCGATCCGGTGGACCGGGAGAGCTCGGCCGTCGCGTTCATGGGGCTGGTGTACCCCGCCATTCCTTCGGGCCTCGTCTTGTCGAAAGAAACGCCGCCTGCCTTCCTGTTGTGCGGGGAGAACGATGGCCCCGCCATCTCCGACGGGATTGCGACCCTGTACGCTGCCATCCGCCGGGCCGGGGGTTCGGCGGAGCTGCACGTGCTGACGGGCGTCGGTCACGGGTTCGGGATCCGCGAGGGGAATCCGGCGGGCGTGGCGATCTGGCCGACGCTGTTTCTCAACTGGATGGGCGCGCGGGGGATGATCCCGGGGCCGTCCGTGGGGAGCCTCACTTCACAGATGCGGGACGGGATTTCGGGGGCCCGACCGGTGCCCCGGTACTCGAACGCCGATCGGGCGAGTGCGGCGCAGCGGGTGTTGGGGTTGGCGTCGCCGCCCGTTCTGGGCGCCACCGTCACCCTCACTCCCGACGCCCCGTATGCCTGGAGCGGCGCGCATCTGTCATTCTGGAAGCCGTCCTTCGTGCTGGGCACGCCGGCGGGCGGCGAGGGGGGCGTCAACTTCTGGGGGATTCATAACGAGGGCCACGTGAATGTCGGATTCACGGCGTCCGTCGGAACGCGCTATCTCCTGGACTGTCGGCTCCTGACGGCCGGCAAAGTGACCTACAAGATCTATGACGGCGGGGCGGAGCAGCTCCGCGACTCGAGTCAGGCGGGTCTCGCCGATGGCCACCTCTTTCTCATGGTCGGCGCTTCTCCCGCCGGCGGTACCGTCTCCGTGGAGCTCTGGCCCACACCGGTGACGGAGCCGCTGGGGTTCCTGGGATGTGACGTCAGCGCGGTGACGGGCGCTCCTTAGCCCTTCGGCTCCGGCACGAACACCGTTTCGGCCGCGACGGCTTCGACGCACAAATTGATGGTCCGCCCTTCCCCGCGTGTGCGATGGACCACTCCGGCTGGCACCGTCACGGTCTGGCGGGGCCCCAACTCCAGCACCTTGCCGTCGGCCAGTTCGATCACCAGGTGACCGTCGAGCACCAGAAAGAGCTCGTCGGATTTGGGGTGGGAGTGCCACGGGTACTGGCCTCCCAGCACGCCGAGGCGGAGGCAATGCTGGTTGACTTGGAGGAGGACCTGGTTGCGGTAGACCTCGGTCACAGCGCCGGCCACCTTGTCGATGTCGACGACTTCGAGCGGGCGGAAGCGGACGGGTTCGTCGGTGTAGGAGCGTGCGGTGGTGGAGATGTCAGACATGGATCAGCCTCGGGGTGTGCCCTGTCGCCAGTTGGGCCTGCGCGGCGAACCTCAGACGTTTGTTTAGGTGGCATACAGAAGGTACAAGACGCGACCAGCCGAAGCGCAGGACGACTCAACCATCAGTTGCCGCGAACTCCCACTTCATCAATCCGTGCCCGACAGATCGCCTGGGGGCATTGAAAACCCAGCGTGATCCACTTTGCCCCGCTCAGAGCTTTGGCTTGCCACCCGCTCCCAGAGTCGGCCAACGTAAATGCAAACGTCACGGGTTTGTCCTCTGGGGAGCTGGCGGGACTAATCCCTATCGACGTCAGACGCACCTCGCAGCCCGCACAGCTCAACGTGACCTCACGCCAACGGCACCCCACTTCACAGCTCGCCTTCCATCCCTGAGCGGAGTGCTCGAGGACGAGCGAGAAGTGATTTGGGCCTGGGGCGTTGGTTCCTGCCATGCAGAGCGCTGATACGATGGCCATCGCGACGTAGCGTGACACGATCATCCTCCCTACTGCCGGTCCTTCTGGTGGAGTACGAATCCAAGGTGCACGACTCAAACTACCGCCCATTCTGCACAGCGCCACTAGGGCGCCCCTGATCAAAGGGATTCGATACTATCTCCTTCCATATGCCGCTCCCTGAGGCGCCGAAGCAAGTGACGGACCTGCTCGACCATCTGGGCGCGGGCCTCCAGGCCGACCTGGGCCGGAATGTCGTGGGTCTGTATGTCTACGGTTCCCTGACCCAAGGTGCGTTCGATCCCCGGCGCAGCGATGTGGACTGCGTGACAATCATCCGCCGACCCTTGCGTCCCTCGGAGGAGCGGCGCCTTCGCGTCAGTTTGCGCCAGCTACGAGCGCGTCACCCCTGGATGAGGCGACTGCAGATGACGATTCTGATTCGACGGGAGCTCCTGCGGTTCAACGGCCAGGGATGGCTCTTTCAGTTTGGCCGGCTGACCCGCCCCGGCTCGGATGGCAACCCGATCATCTGGGCCAACCTGCTCGAGAGCGGTCGCGTCGTCTTTGGTCCGGCGCCGCGCACCCTGGTACGGAGGATTCCGCGGCACTTGATGCACGCGGCCTTGGCGCGGGAGATCACTTACTTACGCGTCGAGCTGATTACCAATCCGCGAAGCGTCTGGCGCCGGCGGGCGACCTACCGTCGCTACGCCGCGCTCACGGCGTGCCGCATTCTCTATACGCTGGCAACGGGACGAGTGACTTCGAAGCCGAGGGCCGCGGCGTGGGCGCTCCGGCGTCTGCCGTCCGAGCATCGCGCGATTGTTCGCCGTGCGGCATCGGGGAGTGGCGGCCGTCTTCCCCTCGGTCCATTGCGGGCGCTGGTGGAGCACGTCGAGCGTCGGCTTGGGAATCGAACCCACCAAGACCATTAAGTTGAGGTGCACATGCCGAGATCGGTTCGCTTCGGGGTCTGGCTGATGGGGATCGTGCTTCTTTGGCGCTTGGTCACCTTGTCTTGGTCGGTCTGGGCGGGACCGACCACGGCAAGTTCCGTGGGGCGTTCCGTCTTCACCCTCTGCGTCGATGGTGGCCTGCTCTACGCAATCGCCCGCCGTCGCAACTGGGCTCGCCTGACGTTTGGAGCCCTTTTCGTGATTGCCCTTCCGTTCGCAGTCATTGAGCTCCTCAGGTATGCCGGACTACACCAGGTCAACGTCGTGTCCCGTCCCATTGCGACGTTCGTTCTTATTGGCATCCTGCAGGGTGCTGGCGTGGTATGTCTGTTTCTCCCGGCCTCGACCCGATGGTACCACCGCCTGGGAGATGCCGCGTCACAAGCCGGTGGCGGGAGCGTGTAGGAATCGAACCTACCAAAGTCCTTGCGGACTCCAGCTGGTTTTGAAGACCAGTCGGACCACCAGACCCGATCCGCCCCCGTGCTCTGCGGCGCCTGAAGTTACGACGTTTGACTACGCCTTGCGGACCGGATAACGCAAATGGGTCACGCCGACGCCCTGGATCACCGTCGGGTTGCCAAGGGCGATGGGCGTGTCGGCGAGACGATCGAAGAGTCGCACTCCCGAACCGAGCAGAACCGGCGCGATGTCGACGTGGATCTCGTCGAGGAGCCCGGCATCGAGACATTGCCGAATGGTGTCGGGGCCATGGACGGCAACGGCCTTCCCACCAGCGGCGGCCTTGGCTTGCTGCACGGCGCTTTCGATGCCGTCGGTCACGAAGTGTACCGTCGAGTTCGGGCGCGGCCATCCCGCTGGGATCTTGTGGGTCAGTACGAACGCCGGTCCCCAGGCGTGGTTTCCGCCCCAGCCGTGCGCGACCTCGAACGTGCGCCGGCCGGTGAGCACGGCCCCAAGCTCAGACCAAAGGCGGCGAAGGTGCTCGGCGCTCGGCGCGGACACCTTGAACGTCATCGGGTCCGCCCCGCCGGTGTGAAATTCGACGTCCCCCGAGGTGACGTACCAGTCGAATACTTCGGCCACGCCATCGTTGGCGTCGGCGACGTAGCCGTCGAGCGACATGGACATGATTGCGACAACCTTCGACACGCGTGCTCCCCGAGGGATGGAGACTGCCCCCTAGTTCGGTCTCGCTGCTGCCTGCAAGCGGGTCAGCCGCCCCCGCGCCACCTCGACGATGGGGGCGAGAGTCCGCGGCGCCCGCGCGATAAACTGCGTGTAGTGAACCACCGCCGCCGAGTCGAAGCCCGCCGACTCCTCGAGGACCGCGAGCGGATAATACGGTGGCGCGTAGTCCGAGTCGGCCTCGAGGGCGCGACTGAACTGGCCCCCGGCTTCGGCAGCTCGCCCGGACCCCAGCAGCAGCACGCCGTAGGTGTAGCAGATCGGCGGGTCCGCGACCAGCGTGGCCCGGGCGTACTCGGTGAGCGCCACCGAGGTGTCATGTCGCGCCACCGCGAGCCGGGCTAACGCGGCGTGCGCCGGGGAAAACCCGGAGTCAGCGGCCAGGATGCCGTCATAGTCGGCCCGCGCCGCAACCAGGTCCCCTTGAGACTCGTGCAAGCGTCCGATCGCATACTGGGCGATCCGAGCCGACCCATCGGGACCGAGCGTGCGCTGCTCGACGCGGGTCGGCGTCGCCGCCAGAAAGCGACGCAGCTCCTGTACCGCGCTGTCGTATTGGGACATGATCGCGAACGCCCGGGCCCGATCGACATGCAGCCCGTACGACCCGGGGTGCTTGTGCAACGCGCGCGCCCAATCGCGAGTGGCCTCCGCGAAACGGCCGATGCTGTAGTCGACCTGTCCCTGTAACGCCGGATCGTCGGTCCCCATCAGCGTGCCGCCGTGAGACCGCCGCCGCACCAGCTGATCGGCGACGATGAAGTCGAGCCGGAGGTACAGCAGCGGATCGCGCAGGAGGGCGTCGCGCCGCAGGGAGTCCGGGTCCCACATGGGCGGAGCCGTGATCTCGACGGTCTCCGTCGTTCCGGCGGAGCTGGTCTGGATGGTTCCGCTCATGGCGTAAGAGCCTGCCGGCGTATCCGGGTCGAGCAGCTGCGCAGCCCATCGTCCGTACCAGGCAGCGCCACTCGACGGATCGAGGCGCGTGGCCCAGAAAAAAGCATCGCCCGCCAGCTTGGGATGATCGGGGATCTGCAGCATGCCGAAAGCCACGTACGCCTCGGCGCTGTTGGTGTCCTGCCCGGCGCCGAGCGCGGGCCGCGGCGGGACGGGCGGTTGCTGACCGGCGACGTCCACGCGGGCCAGAACCGCGAGCAGGAGGAGACTCCGCGTGGCGCTCACCCGACCGTCGCGACGACCTCGATTTCAACCCGGGCGCCGCGGGGCAGTCCCGCCGCCGCCACGGTGGACCGCGCGGGCTTGTGGCTCCCGAAATGCTTCGCGTACACCTCGTTCATCGCCTGAAAGTCCGCCATGTCGGCGAGAAACACCGTGGTCTTCACCACGCGATCGAGTCCCGAGCCCGCGGCCTTGAGCACCGCGGTGAGGTTCTTCATCGCCTGCTCGGTCTGCTCCCCCACGGCCGTCCCCACCAGCTCCATCTTCTTGGGATCGAAGCCGACCTGCCCCGCCGTGAAGACGAATCCGTTCGCGATGATTCCCTGGCTGTAAGGCCCGATGGCCCCGGGCGCCTGATCGGTCGCCACGACTCTGTGCGCCATGCTAGAAGAGTCCCTCGATGGTCCCATCCGGGTGTATCCGGATCTTCTGGGCCGCCGGCTCTTTGGAAAGACCCGGCATGGTCATGATGTCACCGGCCAGCGCCACCACAAACCCGGCGCCCGCCGACGGGAGAATGTCCCTGACCTGCAATGTGAACCCGCTCGGCGCGCCGAGCTTCGTGGCGTCGTCCGAGAAAGAATACTGGGTCTTGGCCATGCACACCGGCGTCTCGCCCAGCCCCAGCTTGGGCAGCAGCTCCAGCGCCCGCTCCGCCGCCGGCGCGAAGGACACCCCCGCGGCACCGTAAATCTCCTTCGCGATGGTTTCGATCTTTTCCTTGATCGGCTTCTTCTCGTCGTACAGAGGCTTGTAGCTCGACTTCTCGGTGTCCAGCAGCTTGAGCAGTGTCC
>DATMOQ010000382.1:0-7688 GCA_035568195.1 Gemmatimonadales bacterium | reverse complement strand
CGCCGCCGTTAGCCCGTCCCCCTTTGGGCGAGGACGATTGCCCGCTGTAGCCGTGCCCCCACCAGCGAACGATGGCGTCCACCACCTGACCGTTGTCGAGCGTCACGACATCGGCGGTGCCGCACGAGCGCTCGCAGCCGTTTGGGAAGAACAAATACGTGCGGGTGCCGCTGTGGCGGACCGCCACCGGCGCGCCCCAGAGCGAGTAGACCTGGGACTCGGTCATGCCCGGCGCGACGGTCCCGGTGTCCGGGGACGAGTAAGGGTGATCCCGGACGGGCGTAACCGGACCTTGAGGCCGCTGCGCGGTTCGCGTCCCCGGCGCCGGAGTTCCGGCGGGGTTGGGCGTGGGCGTTTGCGCCGGCGGGGTCACCGTGTGCCGGGGCGGGGCCGGGGGCGCCTCTTTCTTGCCAAGCAGCCCCTTGATCTGGTCACATCCCGCGGTGGTGACCGCCAACAGCGCGCAGATCGCCAGCATGCTGCGTCGCATCGCGAGCCTCCAAAGAGAAAAAGACATTTTTCCCATCCTGGCCGCCCAGCACCGGATCGTTGAGTCGCTCCGGATGCGGCATGATCCCCACAACGTTGTGGCCGGCGTTGCAGACACCGGCGATGGCGTTGGTCGAACCGTTCGGATTCCCCCCGACGTACCGCCATACCACCCGGCCCTCCGCCTCCAGCGCGGCCAGGGTCGGCGCATCTGCAACATAGCGCCCGTCGCCGTGGGCGATGGGGACCGTGATCTCCTCCCCCCGCCGGTAGGCGTTGGTAAAGGGCGTGTCCACCGCCTCTACCCGCACGCGCACCGGGCGGGAGACGTACCGGAGCCGGTCGTTCCGGACCAGGCCGCCGGGCAGGAGCCCGGCTTCACAGAGGATCTGGAAGCCGTTGCAGATGCCAAGCAGGGGGCCGCCGGCACGGGCGTGGGCCGCCACCGCCTCCATGATGGGGGAGAAGCGGGCGATGGCGCCGGATCGCAGATAGTCCCCGTAGCTGAAGCCGCCCGGCAGGATCACGACGTCGGCGCGCTTCAAGTCGGTGTCCTTGTGCCAGACGTAGTATGGATCGCTCCCCGCGTCCCGGGCGGCGTCCACCGTCTCGATCTCGGAATTCGATCCGGGGAAAACCACCACCGCGACGCGGCGCATCAGGCGGGCACCACGGCGACCTGGTAGTCCTCGGTCACCGGATTGGCCAGGAGCCGGTCGCACATGGCGCGGGCCCGGGTCTCGGCTGCGCCCGCACTGGCCGCCTCCACAGTGAGCACCAGATGCTTGCCCACGCGCGCCCCGTGCACGTCCGCGAATCCCAGGGCCTGGAGCGCATGGGTGACGGCCTGGCCCTGGGGATCGAGGATCCCGCCGCGGGGCATCACGCGAACCTCTACGCGAAAGTCCGGCATCACACGCCTCCCGCGGGAGGCACCGGACGATGCCGATGCAGCTCGGCCGAGCCCCGGTCGGTGTCGCCGATGACGATGGGGCCGGAGGTCTCCGCTTCCTCGTCCTCGTCCGCGGTGACGAAGAGGCCCAGGACCGCGGCGCGGATCACGCCGTAGCTCACGTAGGCCACACCCAGGGGGAAGAAGAAGACGTCGTGCTTCCAGACGCCGAACACGAGAATCGCGAGGATGACCGTCAGCGACAGGATGCCGCGGACGGTTCGGATCCCGGCGCGCGGCACGGTGGCGTACCGCACGTTGCTCACCATGAGCGCGGCGAGCCCGATCATCAGGAAGATCAGCACGCGATCCCAGGGGATGATGTGCACCGAGGCGTCGTACAGGCCGGTTTGCGTGAACGGGTAGAACGTGGCCAGCGTCATCCCGGCGGCCGGGGAGGGGAGCCCCACGAACGCCGTCTTCGCGCGCCCGGCCTGGGTGATGTTGAAGCGGGCCAGCCGGAGAGCCGCGGCCATCAGGTAGAAGAAGCAGAAGACCCACGCCACCGGTCCCGCGTCCGCGAACTGCACCCGGTACATCAGAAACGCGGGGGCCACGCCGAAGCTCACCACGTCCACCAGCGAGTCGAGCTCCGCGCCGAAGCGCGTGCCGGTGTTGGAGAGCCGGGCGACCCGCCCGTCCAGCGTGTCGAGGATCCCCGCGAAGACGATGAACCATCCCGCCCGGTAGAAGTCTCCGCGCTGGGAGAGCACCATCGACCAGAATCCGAAAAACAGGTTGAAGATGGTGAACAGGCTCGGCACGATGATCACCACGCGCCGGATGTTGGGTGGCCGGAGGCCGGGACCGGCCATCAGGGATACTCCGCCAGCACGGTGGCCGCGGCGTGCACCTTGTCACCGACCTTCACGGCGACGCGCGCGTTTGCGGACGCGGGCAGGAACACGTCCACCCGGGAGCCGAACCGGATCATCCCCATCCGCTCGGCCTGCACCGCGGGATCGCCGACCTTCGCGTCGGTGACGATCCGGCGGGCGATCGATCCAGCGATCTGGCGCACCAGGAGGGGTCCACGCGAGCCGCGGACGCCGATGGACGATTGCTCGTTGTCGAGGGAGGCTTTTTCGCGCGCCGCGTGCAGGAACTTGCCCGGGTTGTAGTACCGGTATTCCACCGTGCCGGACACCGGGTACCGGTTCACGTGCACGTTGAACACGCTCATGAAAATGGAAACGCGCACCGACGGTCCCTTGAGGTACGCGGGCTCGTCCACGGACGCGACGCTGACGATGGTACCGTCGGCAGGCGAGATCACGGACCGGTCGCCGCGGGGCCCCGCGCGCAGAGGATCGCGGAAGAAGACCAGGAGCCACACCGCCAACGGGAGCCAGAGCAGGGTGGGCAGCCACCACCAGGGACTGCCGGTGCTCGCGGCCCAGAGGCCGAGCGCCACGAGGGCCCAGCCGGGGAGAATGAAAGGCCAGCCTTCCGGGGCCATGCGCATCAGGCGGTCTCCAGGGGGTGCCCGGTCACCAGCAAGTAGGCCTCGCGATAGCGCTCACTGGTGGCGTCGACCACTTCGCGGGGGAGCCGGGGCGGCGGCGCCTCTCCGTTCCACTTGCCCTGCTTCTTGAGGCCGGCCAGGTAGTCCCGCAGCGGCTGCTTGTCGAACGACGGCTGGCTCTTGCCCGGCGTGTAGCGGTCGGCGGGCCAGAACCGGGACGAATCCGGCGTGAGTACCTCGTCGATGAGGAGCAAGGTCCCGTCGGCCGTCGTCCCGAATTCGAACTTGGTGTCCGCGATGATGATCCCGCGCTCGGCGGCGTAGGCACGCCCCGCGTCATAGAGGGCGAGCGAGGCCCGCTTGAGGCGCTCCCCCATGACCCGCCCGAGCTCATCCACCACGTGCGTAAACGTGACGTTCTCGTCGTGCCCGGTCTCGGCTTTAGTGGCCGGAGAGAAAATCGGGGGATCGAGCCGGTCACTTTCGATCATCCCTCCCGCCAGCGGCTCCCCCGCGAGCGTCCCGGACTTCTGGTACTCGGCCCACGCGGACCCCGACAGATACCCGCGCACCACGCATTCGAAGGAGACCGGGGTGGTTCGCCGCACCAGCATCGACCGTCCGGTGAGCGTCCCGCGGTGCGCCGCAAGGGCGGGCACCCGTTTCACGATCTCGCCGGCGTCGGCGGTGATGAGGTGATTCCCGATCACCTTGTGGAGCCGGTCGAGCCAGAAGGCCGACATCTGGGTGAGTACCGCGCCCTTGTGGGGGACGGCCTCGTCCATCACGACATCGAACGCGCTGACGCGGTCGCTGGCGACCATCAGGAGCGTTTCGGGATCGACCTCGTACATCTCCCGCACCTTGCCGCGCCGGAGGAGCGGAAGGGGCAGGGTGCTCTCGCGTAACGCCGTCGTCATACCGTGACCTCGGCCGGGGTCGCCGTCGGGGCCGCCCGCTGGACCGCGTGAAGGATGGGGGGAAGGACGTCGTCCAGGAATTCGTCGACCTGCTGCGGGGCCCGACCCACGTAGGCCGCGGGATCGAGATCCCCGGTGCGCGCCGAAAGCGACAGCGCGCGGAATGCGGGATCGGAATCGAGGCGCTCGAGCAGGTCGTTGGGCGTGCCCGATTCGGCCATCGCTTTCGCGACGGCCTGGCTGTGGTGCCGGATCACCTCGTGCAGGGTCTGCCGGTCGCCGCCCGCTTTCACCCCCCGCATGAGCAGGGTTTCAGTGGCGAGAAAGGGCATCTGGTCGGCCACCCGGCGCGCGATGACCGCTTCGCGGACTTCGATCCCCGCCGCCACGTTGGTGGCCAGCACGAGGATCGCGTCGGCGGCGAGGAACGCTTCGGGGATCACCAGGCGCCGGTTGGCGCTGTCGTCCAGGGTGCGCTCGAGCCACTGCGTGGCCGCGGTGTGCCACGCATTGCCTTCGAGCTCGATCACGAACCGCGCCAGGCTCGTCATCCGCTCGGCGCGCATCGGATTCCGCTTGTACGCCATGGCTGAGGAGCCGACCTGCTCGCTCTCGAAGGGCTCGAGCAGCTCGCCCTCGTGCTGCAGCAGGCGCAGGTCGGTGGCGAACTTCGCGGCCGAGGCGGCGATGCCGGACAGCACGGCGAGCACTTCGGCGTCGAGCTTCCGGGTGTAGGTCTGGCCGGTGACCGGGAAAACCTGGGCAAAGCCCATCTTCTTGGACACCAGGGCATCGAGCTTGCGGACCTTCTCGTGGTCGCCCCCGAAGAGCTCCAGGAAGGACGCCTGGGTGCCCGTGGTGCCCTTCACGCCACGGAAGCGGAACGTATCGAGCCGGTGGAGCAGCTCCTCGGCGTCCAGGATGAAGTCCTGCATCCAGAGCGTGACACGCTTGCCCACGGTGGTGAGCTGCGCGGGCTGGAAGTGCGTGTACGCCAGGCAGGGGACGCGGCTGGTGCGGCGCGCCAGCTTGCCGAGCGCCACCAGGACCGCGGCCACGCGACCGAGCAGGAGCTGGAGGCCTTCGCGCATCAGAAGCAGGTCGGCGTTGTCGGTCACGAAGGCGCTGGTGGCGCCGAGGTGCAGGAAGGGCCGGGCCGCCGGGGCCTGGTCGCCGAGGGCGTGGATGTGCGCCATCACGTCGTGCCGGAGGCGCCGCTCGTGCTCGGCGGCACGCGCGAGGTCCACGTCATCGAGGTGGGCCTTGAGCTGCGACAGGGCCTGCTCGGGAATGTCGAGACCCAGCTCCCGCTGCGACTCCATCAGGGCCAGCCAGAGCCGCCGCCAGAGCCCGATCCGGCGCGCGTCGCTCCAGAGCGACTGCATCGCCGGTGAGGCGTACCGGGTGGCGAGGGGAGAGCTGTAGGTCACACCGTCGCCTTCGCGCGGGCGGTGAGCTTGCCCCAGTCGGACAGGAACTGCTCCAGACCACGGTCGGTGAGCGGGTGCTGGAGAAGTTTTTTCAAGATTTCGGGAGGCAGGGTGGCGACGTCGGCGCCCACCATCGCGGCGTCCACCACGTGGCGCGGGTGCCGGATGGACGCGGCGAGGATTTCGGTCGGGTACTGGTAGTTGTCGAAGATCACGCGAGTCTCGCGGATCACGTCCATGCCTTCCTGGCCCACGTCGTCGAGCCGGCCGATGAAGGGACTGACGTACGAAGCCCCGGCCTTGGCGGCGATGAGGCACTGGACGCTCGAGAAGCAGAGCGTGACGTTGGTCTTGATGCCCTGCCGGGAGAGCCGGCGGACCGCGACCATCCCGGCCTCGGTCATGGGAATCTTGACCACGATGTTGTCGGCGATCTTCACGAGGGACTCCCCCTCGCGGACCATCCCATCGGTGTCGACCGCGATGACTTCCGCCGAGACGGGCCCTTCCACCAGCGAGCAGATCTCCTTCAGCACGTCCCGGGGATCCACATCGCCGGCGAACTTGGCCAGGAGCGAGGGGTTGGTGGTGATGCCGTCGATGAGCCCCGCCTGGGAGGCCCAACTGATGTCCTTCAGGTTCGCGGTGTCGAGAAAGAACTTCATGGCGAGGCCCCCTCCCCGGTGTAGAGGTCAGCGGGATACCGTACGCACGCCAGGTAGAGGCCCTGGGGTGGCGCGGGCGGACTGGTCGCCCGGTTGTCGGTCGCGTCGAGCAGGCGGGGGAAGTCGGACGCCGGTCGGCGTCCCAGGGCGATGTCCACCATGGTGCCCACGAGGAAGCGCACCATGTGATGCAAGAACCGATCGGCTTCGATCGTGAAGGTCACCCCCGCACCGTCCGCTCGCGGCGCCCAGTCCGCCAGCGCCACGCGGCATCGGTAGTGAGGCTTGACCTGTCCGGCGGCCGCGAACCCGCGGAAATCATGCTCGCCGGTCAACGCTCCCGCGCACGTCGCGAGCGCAGGGTGGTCGAGGGGGCGACCCAGCGCCCACTCGAACCGTCTCCGGAAGGGCGACTCCGCCGCGGCATCGGTGCCGATGACGTACCGGTACCGGCGCGCGGTCGCGCTCTTCCGGGGATGGAACCCGGGTCGCATCTCGGTGATGCGCTCGACCCAGATGTCCTTGGGCAGCAGGGCGTTCAACGCCCGGTGCAGACCGCTCACATCCTCGGCCCAGCGCTCGGCCGCCTGGAATCCCGCTCCCTGGCCCAGCGCGTGCACTCCGGTGTCGGTGCGTCCCGCCCCGGTCACCACGGTGCGCCGGTCGGTGATGCGCTCCAGGACCCGCTCCATCTCGCCCTGCACGGTCCGGCCGGCCGGCTGCCGCTGCCACCCCACGAACTGCCCCCCGTCGTACTGCACCACCGCGAGGAAGGGGCGGCTCGTCACGCGCAAAAGATAGAAGGGACGTCGAGCCCTTTCAAGGCACGCAACCCCTTGTCCTGTTTGACAAAGCACGATTCTTCGGGATACCTTTGGCGACCGTACCGGCCCCTCATGTCCGACACCTCGTCTACCACCCCAATCACGCAGGCAATCGCCGTCCTGGCCCGGGGCGAATCCCTGTCCGAGTTCCTGGCGGCTCAGGTCTTCGGCGTCGTGATGCGCGGGGAAGCGACACCCTCGCAGATGGGGGCCATCCTCCTCGGGCTTCGGGCCAAGGGGGAGACCGCGGCCGAGGTGGCTGGCGTGGTCCGGGCACTGCGCGCCAGCATGGTGACCGTCTCCGCCGAGGGGCCCCACGTCGTCGATACCTGCGGAACCGGCGGCGGCACCGTGCCCACGTTCAACATCTCGACGGTCGCCGCGTTCGTCGCCGTGGGCGCGGGCGCCACAGTGCCGAAGCACGGCAACCGGTCCTACACGTCGCAGTGCGGATCCGCGGACGTGCTCGAGGCGCTGGGCGTGGTCATCCCTCCCGACGCGGCCGCCGCGCAGGCGGCGCTGGCCCGCGCCCGGATCGCGTTTCTCTTCGCACCCAACTTCCACCCGGCCATGCGCCACATCGGTCCGGTGCGCAAGGAGCTGGGCGTGACGACGGTGATGAACCTGGTGGGGCCTCTGGCCAATCCCGCGGGAGTGCGTCGGCAGGTGGTGGGTGTCGCGGACGCGTCGCGCGCGCCGCTCGTCGCCGACGCCCTGGCGCTGCTGGGGACCGAGCACGCGTTGGTAGTGCATGGCCGCGTGGGAATGGACGAGATTTCGCCGGAAGGGCTGACAGACGTATGGGAGATACGTGAGGGAGAGACGTCCCACTGGGTGCTCGATCCCGCGAGTCTGGGCCTGCCGACCGTCAATGTCGCGCTGCTGCGGGGCGGTGCGCCCACCGAGAATGCCCGGCGCGCCGAACAGATTCTGGACGGCGGAG
>DATMOQ010000381.1:0-2140 GCA_035568195.1 Gemmatimonadales bacterium | reverse complement strand
GGTCGGGGGCGTGGCGCCCAGCAAGTTCCGCACGAAGTAATCCCACCGCCGCCGGACCATGTAGGGCTCGCCGCCGAACCCGTGCCGGCGATTGGGCAGGGCCAGCAGATCGAAGTCCTTGTTGGCCGTGATCAGCGCATCGACCAGGAGCAGGGAGTTGTAGGGGGGCACGTTGTTGTCCGTGGTCCCGAACGCGATGAGGAGCTTCCCCTTGAGATGGGGGGCCAGGTTCTGGTTGGCCTGATCGTCGTAGTTGGTCTTCCCGCCCGTGGCGGTCAGGAGCCCCTGGTAGCGCTCGCCCCAGTCGTCCTCGTACTCACGGTTGTCGTGATTGCCCGCCTCCGACACCGCCACTTTGAAGAAGTCGGGGTAGCGGAGGATGCCGTCCGTGGAGGCGAACCCGCCGCCGGAGTGGCCCCAGATCCCCGCACGGTCGAGATCGATCCACGGGTAGCGCCGGGCCAGCTCCTTCTCGCCCGCGACCTGATCGGGGAGGCCGTTGTCTCCCATGTCCGCGTAGTAGGCATCGTGGAAGGACTTCGAGCGCATGGGAGTCCCCATCGAATTGATCTGCACCACCACGAAGCCCAGCTCGGCCAACGCCTGGGCGTCGCCGCGGGCCGGGCTGAATCCCCAGCCGCCCACGCTCCCGATCTGTGGACCGGGATAGATGTTGTTCACGATCGGATACTTCTTCGTGGTGTCCATCGTGGTGGGGCGGAACAACAAGCCATAGAGATCGGTCTTGCCGTCCCGCGCCTTGACCGTGATCACCGTCGGCGGCTTCCAGCCGGTGGCAAGGAGCTTCGAGATGTCGGCTTTCTCGAGCGGCACCACCACCTTGCCGGCGGCATCACGGAGGACGGAGACGGGGGGCACATCGGGCTGGGAGTACACGTCGACGAAGTATTTCCCGTCCGCGGCGAGCGCCACGTCGTGATCGCCCGGCTCCGGCGTGAGATTCGTGAGCCGGGTGCCGTCCAGCCGGACGCTCCACAGCTGACGGAAGTAGGGGTTTTGGGGCTCGCGGCCCGCAGCCATGAACCAGACGGTCCGGGAGGGCTCGTCGACCCGAAGGATGTCGAGCACCGGCCACGCACCCTGGGTGATCCGGTTCTTCACCTTGCCGGTGGCGAGATCGTACAGATACAGGTGCCCCCAGTTGTCGCGCTCCGAGAACCAGATCAGCTCGTTGGTGGCCCACAACGGATGGATGTTGCTGCGCCCGAAGCCCGATTCGTACTGCGTGGGCGAGGTCTCGTCGAACACTTCCCGCACCGCCCCGGTCGCCGCGTCCGCGATGCGGACCCACTCGCGCTGGTGATCCCGGGAGGTCGAGACGAAGAACAGCTTCGATGCGTCGGGACTCCACTCCACATCGGTCCAGGATGGCCCGCAGATGATGTGGTCGCAGAGGGTCGAGCGATGCTGGTCGGGGGGCACCTGCAGCCGGACGACTTTGCCCTGATCGACGTCGATGACGACGCGCTGAATCATGCTGACCAGGGTGTCGCCGGGGAGCGGATACTTCCATTGCTCCAGGACCGGGTGCCCCACGCGGGTCTGCACCAGGTACATCTCACCCACGCCACGCTGGTCCTGCTGGAAGGTCGCGATTTTCCGGGAGTCGGGGGACCACACGAGAATCGCGCGGTCACTCTTGACCCACCCGGCGTTGTCGGTGGCGTACCCGAAGTCCGGGACGCCGTCGGTGGTGAGCTGGGTCTCCTTGCCGGAGGCTACGTCGCGAACCCAGAGGTTGTCGCTCCGAATGAAAGCCGCCCGCTTGCCGTCCGGAGAGAGCGCCTCGGTGCGCGGTCCCGCGTCCCGCTGGCGCCGCTCCCCGGTGCAGTGGGCCGGGGCTAGGGTGCAGGTCCAGTGGCTCCGCCCGGCATCGAAGACGATCGACTTTTCGTCCGCGCCGTACGTGAAATCCGTGAACGGGAGGTGCATCGCGTCGTAGGTCGTCTCGGCCGCGGCCGACAGGGCGGCGGCGAGGGCCCCCTGATCGAAGGCCGGTTTCAAGGTCTTCCGGACCGGATCCGCGAGGAGGTATTCGAAGCCGGCGGCGGACTGATTCCGGAACCAGAGGCGGTCGCCGGGAAGCCACGTGCCGCGCACCCCACCGTTGAAGACCAGC
>DATMOQ010000380.1:0-19245 GCA_035568195.1 Gemmatimonadales bacterium | reverse complement strand
AGGTCATCCCGACGCCGGCACAGAGGAATCCGAGGTGCCAGTCCACCTTCTGGGCCAACCAGCCGGCGATGATGGGCCCGATGAAAGCGCCGGTGTTGATGCCCATGTAGAAGATCGAAAAGCCGGCGTCGCGGCGGGTGTCGCTGGTTTCGTACAGGGCCCCGACGATGCCGCTCACGTTGGGCTTCAGCAGGCCGGTCCCGACCACGATGAGCCCCAGGCCGGCATAGAAGAACGGGAGCGGGTGGAACGCCAGCGTAAAGTGGCCCAGGGCGATGATGATCCCGCCGAGCAGCACGCTCCGGTATTGCCCGAGCCAGCGATCCGCGATGAGCCCGCCAAAGACCGCGGCGGCCCAGACGCTCGACGTGTAATTCCCATACACCTTGCCGGCGTGCGCGTCGTCGAACCCGAGCGCGTGGACCATGTACAGGATGAGAAACGCGCGCATCCCGTAATACGAGAAGCGTTCCCACATCTCGAGGAAGAAGAGCGTCGAGAGTCCGCGCGGATGTCCGAACCACGAGGCATCCCGGGCAGCCGGGGCGGCGGGCGCGGTCACTTCTTTCTCCGGGCCAGGATGTCGTCGAGCGCCACCCGGTCGATCTTCCCGTCCATCCGCACCCGCACGTCGTAGTTCTCCCAGTACATGAAGTTCGCGAGCGCCTCGAGGAAGGTCTGATTGGCCGCGCCCTGCGGCGCCGACAGCCACTTCTCCTTCTGATTCACGGGCTCGCGCAGGAGAATGGGTTCGAGCTGCTTCACGATGTCGGGCGTGATGGTGATCAGGTCTTCGGGCTTCGAGGTGAAGAAATACAGCTGGTGGAGTCGATACAGCCGCTGCAGCTCGCGGATGGGATTGGTGTCGTCGTACACGCGGATGTCGATGTACCGGTCATTGTTGCCGAGGTAGCCGCCGTTCTTCCGCACCACCAGCAGCGCCGCGGACTCCATCCCCCGTTTGTCTCCGCCTCCCGCCTGCCCCGCGACCAACGCCGCCATCAGCCGGTCGGCCAGCGAGCCCTTCGCCGCGCGAAAGGCGTCCGCCAGGTTCTTCACCGTCTGGTCCGAAACCATGATGTTGGCCTGCGCCGCGAACCCGTGGCCCACGATCATCTGACCCTTGCCGCCCAGGATGATGGTGCCGTCGGGCGCCAGCGTCCGCCCGCCCGCCCAGTCGAAGCAGGAATCGCCGGTCCAGCTGGCGGCATTCCCCATCGCGTCCACCATCCCCACCTGCCGCTGGGTGGTGCGCGAATCCGACCGCATCACGATCCGCATCGCCTCGGGCGCCGTAGCCCCCTGGGCGATCAGGTCGAGCCCCTCGTTGCCGAAGTGCGTGTTGCCGAGGGACTGGCTCGCCACCGCGCCGACGCCCGCCCGCGCCCAGGGCACGATGCCCCCGACGTTGGGGAACTTGGACTCCACCGCGATTCCCAGATCGCCGGTGGCCGAATCGTAGGCCACGATGCTGTAGGTGTGAGCGCGCTTGGTGAAGTCGGGAGGTGCCGTGGTGGGCAGGGGCACAGGGGTCTGCAGGGCGAGCACGAGCAGGAGCATCTCGGTCAGTCCTTTCGCAGTTTTTTCTTGAGTTCGTCGAGCTGCCGGTTTGCCGTGGCTTCGCGCTGCGCCCGCTCCAGCTGCGACTTGAGCAGGTCGTCTGCCGGGTCGACACCGGGCCGGGTGCCGCCGGCGCGCTGGATCTCGCGCCACGCCTCCTCGGTGCTGCGCTCGCCACCCGCGGCGGCACGGGTCTGGTCCGCCGCCTGAAGCTGAGTCTGCATGTCCCCCAGCTCGCGCTCCGCCAGCGCGAGCTCGTCCTTCTGGGCCGCGAGCTTCTTCTCCATCATCGCGATCCGCTCCTGGTGCTTGGTCACAAAGCGGTTCGCCACCTCGACCGTCTCGGCGTCCTGAATCTCCGCGGCCAGCCGGCCCCGCCGCTCCGCATCCGCCAGCCGCTGCCGCTCCCCGGCGAGCTCCAGCTCCGTGCGTTTCAGAGCCTCCCGCACTTCGCGGACGGCCACCTTGGCGTCCACCACCGCCTCCCGCATCTGGCCCGCCAGACCACGCAGGTCGCCGGGCGGCGTCGCCGCGTCGAGGGCGGCCCGGAGAGCGTCTCGTAAGCGCTCGAACACCGGTGGTCAGCTCTTGCGGACGGTTTTTGCGAAAAACGTGGAGAGCACGGGCTCCACCGCGCGCGAGCCGCACGCGGGGCAGACCGGCCGGCGCTTGCCGTGTTCCGAAATGGTCAGCTGTTCCGTAAACACTTCGGCGCACGCGGTGCAGCGGTATTCGTAGAGCGGCATGGTCGAAAGGTGCGGTTCGCGCTTACCCCGGTCAAGTTGACGGGCCGCCGGAAGTGCCCAAATTGCTTGAAGATGCGGCGCCTTCAGTTTCTGATCATCGCCTCGCTGCTGGGGTGCAACGACGGGCTCCAGCCTACCACCATCTGCCCCCCGGGCCTGGTCGGGATTTGCGGGCACGTCACCTTCCGCGGAACCTTGCCGGACAGCACCGACGCCGTGTACCTCGTGGCCTACAGCGCATTTCCGCAAAGTGAAGCCGACCTCTTCAACTTTCGACCCTTCCCACCGCAGGTCCTGGGGCTCCCGCCGGCGGGCGATTCCGTGGTCGCATACGGGCTCCCGCTGCCGAACGACCAGTACCACTGGGTCGTCGCGGTCTGGAAGAAGGTCGGCAACCTGAATCCCTCCGATACCGCGAGCGCCGACTCGCTCCTGCGCGAAGCCGGCTACTATCGCGACCCCGCGGATACCACCAAGCCGGGCGTGGTGACGGTCCAATCGGCGGGGGCCGGCGGCATCGACTTCATCGTCGACTTCAGTAACATGCACAGCGTCTCGTACTTCTTCCCGCCATGATCGGCCGACCGCTCGCAGTTCTCTCCGCCCTCGCCCTCGCCGCGCCCGTCGCGGCGCAACAGACGGGCACGATCGTCGGCACCGTCCATGACTCGGCGGGCGCGCCGGTAGCGGGCGCCAAAGTCGACGCCGTCGGGGCGGCCTTCACGCTGACCGGAGCGGCCGGCCGCTTTCGCCTGCGGGAGATTCCGGCGGGCACGGTCCGAGTCCGGGTCGCCGCGTTCGCCTTCCGGCCCGATTCCACACAGCTCACCGTGCCGGCGGGCGATTCCGTCGCCTGGGAAGTGATCCTCCGGCCCGGCGTGTTCTACATCCCGGGGGTGGTGGTCACGGCGGGCAAGCGTCCCGAATCTCTCGA
Organism: Gemmatimonadales bacterium; assembly: GCA_035568195.1. Classification (GTDB taxonomy): domain Bacteria; phylum Gemmatimonadota; class Gemmatimonadetes; order Gemmatimonadales; family GWC2-71-9; genus 40CM-2-70-7. Next base: position 16,005 of record DATMOQ010000380.1, on the reverse strand, counting down.
AAACGTCACCGCGTCGGTCGAAGTCGAGTCGGACAGCGTCATCGCCCGCCATGCGGTGACTACCATCGACGAGGCCGTCAACCGCGTCGCTGGAGTGCAGTTCATCGACGGCCAGGTGAACATCCGCGGATCCTCCGGATTCCAGCAGGGCCTCGGCGCCCGGGTGCTCCTGCTGGTCGACGGTGTCCCGATGAACGAGGCGGACCGCGGAGGGATCGATTGGGACCTCGTGCCCGTGGACGACGCCGAGCGCGTGGAGGTGGTGAAGGGAGCGGGATCGTCACTGTACGGATCCGCGGCCCTCGGGGGCGTCGTGAACATCATCACGCGCGATATCCCCGAGGGCATCCACGGCCGCGTCCGGTTCTTCGGCGGCGGGTTCGCCAATCCGCCGGACTCGCTCTGGAAGTTCCGCAGCTTCACCGGTATGCAGGGAGGCGGATCCCTCACCGGCTCCTTCGGAACGGACCAGGTGCGGGGCGCGCTGACGGTGGGGGGCCACCACTCCGACGGCTATCGCCAGCAGGATGCGAGCGACTACCTGCAGGTCGCGGGGAGAGGCGAATGGCTGCCCGACCCGCTGACGCGTGTGCTGTTCACCGGCTCGTGGGCCACCAACCAGTTCCAGGAGCCGCTTGCGTGGTGCGGGCCCAACCAGTGCCCGAACATGCGGGGGCTCTCGTATCAGCCCTTCCTGGTGGACACCGCCGACTCCGGTAACCGCACCCGCTCGGACCACGGCTACCTCACCGCCACCGTCACGCGGACTCCCGACGAAAACACCACCTGGATGGCCCGCGCGTCCTGGCTCCGCACGCATTTCACGGACTTCCAGCGGGCCGGGAACGATTTCGCGGTCGCCGACCGATTCGGCGCCGAGGGGCGGATCGTCACGACGCCGACCAGCGACCAGACGGTGACCGTCGGGGCCGAGGCGACCGAGTCGCAGGTCACGAGCGACATCTTCCAGAATCACACGCAGGAGGAGTTCGCCGCGTACGGAGAAGCCGAGCGGGTGGTGGGTGCCGCCCGCCTCACGGCGGGCGCGCGCGTGGACCTCCTCGCCGACGACGGGGGCGGGCTTTCGGCGGTGATCAGCCCGCGCGTAGCCGCCGTGCTCCCCACGGGAATCGGGATCTGGCGGGCGTCGGTGGGACGCGGGTTCCGCGCGGCCTCGCTGGGCGAGAAATACGTCACGACACCGGTCCCTCCCTTCCAGGTCGTGCCGAACCCGACGCTCCGGCCCGAGACCGCCTGGAGCGGGGAGCTCGGGAACACCGCGGTCGTCACATCGTGGCTGCGCACCAACGCAGCGCTCTTCTACACGAGGGCCTCGGAGTACATCGCGCCCGAGCTGGTGGGGGACTCCATTCAGTTCCAGAACGTCCAGCGCGTGACCCTGGCCGGACTCGACCTGAACGTCACCGCCACGCCGTTTACGCCAAATCTGACCGCCAGCCTGTCCTACACGTACCTGGATGCCCGGGAACTGGCGACCGACTCGGCGCCCAGCCAACCCCTGGCCTTCCGCCCCCGTCACCTCCTGACCCTGTCGGCCGACTACGTGTGGGGACCGGTCTCCGTGGGTGCGGACTTCCGGTACTCCAGCCGGTTCGACCGGGTCGAACTGTACGAGACCGATCCAAGAGTCGCGGGCAAAGTGCTCGATCTGCGGGCGGGGTGGCGCCTGGGCGCCTTTGACGTCCGGGTGCTCGCCACCAACGCGTTGAACTACGTCTACAACCTGGCCCCGCGCACCCTCGAGCCGGTCGGCACGGTCACCATGACGGTGACCTACGTGTACTAGTACCTTTCGACCCATGCGCCGCTTCCCTGTTGTCGCCCTCCTGAGCCTCCCCCTGGTCGCCTGCGGCACCGGACGAAGCGGGTCACCCATTTGCGGTCTGGCCTTCATCGCCGGTCCGACGGTGATCTACCAGCAGCTCGCGGACGCCCGGATGATCGTCACGGAAGCGCCGCGCGGCCTTCCGCCGAGTTTGCCGGCGCTCGTGGGCGGTCAGGCCCGCCAGAGCACCGTCCTGGTCGGCTACGATCAGGCCCATCATCTGACCCTCGGCTACCAGGGGGACAACTTCCCCGCGCCCGGCGCCGGGTACGCGCTGCTGGTGGTGGATGACACCTCGCAGCGGGTCCAGGGCGTGATCATCTATGAGTCCGCGGACCCCAAGTCCGTGCAGATCGGCTCGGTGGTCGGGAAGGACGGAGCGAATACCATTCCGCTCTACGGGGTCCGCGTAGACTGGAGCGGCGTGAGCAATCCGAAGTGTCCGCTCCTCGGGGACTCGGTGCGCACGGCTCGATGACCGTCGTCGCCGTCACCGCGCCCCTGCGTCCGGTCGACGGGACTCCGCGTGTCGCGTTGAACGTCGCCTACATCGAAGCGCTCGAGCGCGCCGGTCTGACGCCGCTGGTGCTCCCCACGCTCATCGACCCGCGCCGCGCCGCGGAAGCCCTGGACGCAGTCGGCGGGCTGGTGCTGTCGGGAGGCGAAGACGTCGATCCCACCCGCTACGGCGCCGCTCCTCATCCGCGGCTCGGCACCGTCGATCCGCGCCGGGACGCCGTCGAAACCGAGCTGATCCGCGCGGCGCTCGCGCGCCGGCTTCCGGTGCTGGCCATCTGCCGGGGCGCGCAGATTCTCAACGTGGCGATGGGAGGCACGCTCTACCAGGACCTCGCAAGCGAGCGTCCGGGACCCATCGATCACGCGGACGCGCAGGTACGTCATCCGGTGCGCGTGGACGCGGACACGCTGCTCCTTCGGACGCTGGGCAGCCGGGAGATCACCGCCAACAGCCGACACCACCAGGCCCTGAAGGCCGTGGGCGAGGGGTTGCGGGTCGCGGCGCGTGCGCCCGACGGGGTGATCGAAGGAGTCGAGCTCGCCCAGCCCGCAAGCCAGTGGCTGCTCGGAGTGCAGTGGCATCCGGAGAACCTGGTGGAGACAGAGCTGTTCACTGGATTCGCACGCGCCGTCGCGGCCGTCGGGGCCGCCCCGGTCCGGGCCGTCGAGGCCGTCGGGTGAAGCGGGCGGTCCCCGAAGCCGCCGTCGCGGTCCTGGACCGCCTCACCGCGATTTCTGCAGAGCTGTCGAGTGCGTTTCGCCCCAGTACCGTCGTCGACGTGATGGCCCGCGCCTTCGAGGAGTCGCTGCACCCCAACCGGCTCGCCGTGGTGCTGCTCGACCTCGAGTCCAATCACCTCACCGTGGTCCACGATCAGGGCCCGACCGCCACCCGCACCGACGATCCCCTGCTGCAGCTCGCCCTGCGCAAGGGACCTCTGGTACTGGCCAAGAACGTGGCGGCGGAGGCCGCGAAGGCGGGTTCGCCCGGCGTCGCCGACGCGCCCGCCTCCTGGATCGGCGCTCCCCTCCTGGCGGTGGGCCGCGCCATCGGCGCCGTGTCCCTGGGGTCCGACCGCTCGCTGGCCTTCGGAGAGTCCGAGCTCGCGTTCGTGCGGGTGGTGTGCGCCAAGGCCGCCATCGCACTCGCGAACGCCCGGCTGGTGGAGCTGCTTTCGGTGGGCAAGCGGGAGTGGGAGCTGACCGCCGACTCCATCTCGCAGGCCATCTGCATCGTGGACGGCAATGGCATCGTCCGCCGCGCCAACCGGGTCTTCGCCGATCTGATCCAGGTGCCCGTGACCGCCCTTCCGGGGCGGGCGTGGCTCTCCCTGGTCCCCCCCGCCTGGGCCGATGTGGTGGCCCGGGTACTCGAGGCGCCGGGCGCCGCCGCCGTCGAGATCCGCTCCGGGGACCACGTCTTTGCGGTGAGTGCGACCCGGATGGCCGGGGCCGACATCGGGACCGCGGTCCTCCTGTTCGAAGACACCACGGACCGGCACCGCCTGCAGGATCAGTTGATCCAGTCGGAAAAGATGTCCGCCATGGGCCAGCTCATCGCCGGCGTCGCGCATGACCTCAACAACCCGCTGGCGTCGGTGGTCGGGTTCTCGGATTTCCTGGCCGAGGCGGGGGAGATTCCGGCGGCGCTGGTGGAGCCGCTGCAGGTGATCCGTCAGGAGGCCGAGCGGGCCGCGACCATCGTGCGGAACCTGCTCTCGTTCGCGCGGAAACAGGAAGGCGAGCGCCAGACGCAGGCGATCCGTCCCCTGCTCGAATCGACCCTGGCGCTGTTGCGGAACCAGCTGATGGCGCTCAAGGTCGAAGCCACGCTCGAGATCGAGCCGGGCATTCCGGCCATCGCGGTGAATGCGAATCAGATCAAGCAGGTCTTCGTCAACCTGATCGTGAACGCGGCCCAGGCCATCGCGAGCACCAAGCGCGGGAACGTCGGGCACATCTGGATCACGGCGCGGCGCTGGCTCGACGGCACCTCGGTGAGCATCGCGGATGACGGGCCCGGCATTTCCGAGGACCTGGCCCAGCGGGTGTTCGAGCCTTTTTTCACCACCAAACCCGAGGGCCAGGGGACGGGCCTGGGACTCTCGATTTCGCAGGGCATCGTGAAGGAGCATGGAGGGCGGATCACGCTCGATTCCGCGCCCAATCAGGGAGCCACCTTCACGGTCGAGCTGCCGGGCTCCGGCGCCGTCCGGGCCGGCGACGGTCAGGTAGCACCCAGCGCGATGGGCGAGCAGCTGCGCGTGCTGGTGGTGGATGACGAGCCGCACATCCTCCACTACATGCGGGTGACCCTCGAAGCCTGGGGCCACTCGGTGGAGGTCGCCTCCGACGGCGGCGATGCGGTGGAGCGCGCCGTGGCCACCCCCTTCGACGTGATCGTCTGTGATCTCCGGATGCCGCGCCTGGGCGGCCGCGAGATGTACGAGAAGCTCGCGGAGGAGCATCCCCCCATCGCGGAACGGGTCATCTTCGCCACGGGAGACACCGTCCGCGGTGACACGCTGCATTTTCTGGAGTCCCTCGGCAGACCCTTCCTGCACAAGCCCTTCACGCTCGCCGAGCTCCGCACCGTGCTCGGCGGCGTCCGCCGCGCCAGCTGACGTTGCGGGTCCTTCAGGTCGATTCCGGTCGGGAGTGGCGCGGGGGGCAGAACCAGGTCCGGCTGCTCTGCCGCGAGCTGGCCGGCCGGGGCGAGGTCGAGAATCGCCTGCTGACCGCGCGCGCGTCGCAGCTCGCCCAACGGGTGCTCCCTGAGGGTACACCCGTGGTCGAGACGAGCTGGAACGTCGGCCTGTCTCCAAGCGCGTGGCTTGCCCTCGGCCGCACGGTGAACGGCTTTGAACCGGACATCGTGCACGTTCATGACAGCCATTCTCTCTCGCTCGCACTCTGGGAGCGCCGGTGGCACGGCGAGGGGGCCTTCACTGTGATCGCCCACCGACGCGTGGATTTTCACATCAGGCGGAGGAGCAACTGGCACCGGGCCGACCGCATCATCGCGGTGTCCGAAGGCGTGAAGCGTGTCCTCGTGGCGGACGGCGTTTCACCGCACGACATCGTCGTCATCCCTGACGGCATCGACCCCGACGAAATCCGTGCCTCTGCGTCTTCAGCCCCCGACATCCGGAAGCGCCTAGCCCTCCCGCCCGACGTGCCCCTCGCCGTCAACGCCGCCGCGCTCGTGGATCACAAGGACCAACGCACACTCATTCGCGCCGCGGCAGCCGCTCGCGGCCGCGCTCCGCAGCTCCATTGGGTCATCGCCGGAGATGGCCCCCTCCGCGGCGCGTTGCAGGAGGAGATCGCGAACCTGGGCGTAGGAGACATCGTTCACCTGGTGGGGTACGTCGAGCCGGTGGATGCTCTGATCCGGGAGGCGCGGGTGTTCGTGATGTCCTCGAAAGAAGAAGGCCTGGGGAGCGTGGTGCTGCAGGCGCTGGCCCTGGGAACACCCGTCGTCGCCACTGCCGCCGGAGGCCTGCCCGAAATCGTGCCTGCCCCGTGGCTCGCGCCGGTGGGAGACGCCCAGGCGCTGGCCGATAAAGTGGCGCGGGCGCTCGAGCATCCCGAGCCCCTCGCGCTCCCCGCCCAGTTCACCGCTAAGTCCATGGCGGAAGCCGTCTTGGCCCAGTACCGGCTATTCCTCTAGATTCCAGCACGATGATCTACGTCTGTATCCCCGTCCACAACGAGGCCCGCACCGCCGGGCTGGTCCTCTGGAAAGTCCGCCAGGTGTTCACCGGCTTCGCGCGGGAATACCACCTCCTCGTCTGCGACGACGCGTCGACGGACGACACGGCCGAGGTGCTCGCGCGCTACGCGCGCGTGCTGCCCATGACGGTGATCACCAATCCGGAGCGCCAGGGATACGCGCGGAGCCTGGAGGGTCTCCTCAAGGCCGCCCTCCAGCGCACCGACCGCCCCAAGCGGGATTGCGCCATCACCCTCCACGCCGATTTCGTGCACAGCCCCGACGCCATGGAAGAGATGGTCAAGCGGCTCGAGTCGGGGGCGGACCTGGTCGTGGGCGAACAGGGGAAGCTCGCCGGTGCCGTGACCCGCGGGTTCCGGTGGTGCCGGGCCTGGGCGTCCATGCTCCTGCGAGTCCCCGGCGTGCGGGACACGGTGTCCGGATTCCTGGCCCTGCGTCTCGTCGTGCTGCGTCAGGCCATCCGCCCCGGGGAGGACTCGCTCCTCACCACCGACGGCTGGTCCGCCAATGCCGAGCTGGTGGCCCGGCTGATCCGGCACGCGCGAAAGCTCGAGCGGGTCGACTACGCCGCCCGCTACGATCTGCGGCAGCGGCAATCGCGGACGACGGGCTTGGACGAGCTGATGCGGGCCTGGCGCGCCCGTCCCGCCATCCGCGCCGCGCGGCTGGCGGTCCTCGCCGCGCTGGCACTCGTGGCCGCGCCGCGCGCCCGGGCCCAGGGAACGCCTCCCGCCGCCGACTCCACGGGTGCGCCCGCCACTCGGCCGGTCCCGTTCGCCGTGGGCGAGCACATGGTATACCAGGCGAAGTACGGATTCATCAACGTGGGCACCGCCACGATGGATGTCTCGAACGTCGACACCGTGCGGGGCACGCCCACCGTGCACCTGATCTTTCACATCCTCGGGAGCGCGCTGTTCGGCGCCTACAAGCTCGACCAGCGGCTCGAGTCCTGGGTGGGGCGGGACGATTTTGTCTCCCGCCGGTACATCGTGGACACCGACGAGAAGGGCAAGCGGTGGGGGCACCGGTACGACATCTACCCCGATTCCGGGTTCTACCGGACGGACGGTTTCGACACGACGCATACCACGGTCGCGAACCCGCTCGACGACGCCGCCTTCCTCTACTGGATCCGCACCGTGCCCCTCGAGGACGGCAAGCGGTACGAGTACCGACGGTATTTCCGCCCCGAGAACAACCCGGTGATCGTCGAGGTCGTGGGCCACGATCGCGTGAGCGTGGCGGGCAAGAAGTGGAACGCCATCGTGGTGCGGCCCGCCATTCCCAACGGCCGGGGCATTTTCGCGGAGAAGGCGGACGCGCGCATCTGGCTGTCCGACGATTCCACCCGGACCCTCCTGGCGCTGCAATCGACGTTCTCGTTCGGTCAGGTCACCTTGAAGCTCAAGGAGTACTCCGTCCCGGAGCACCAATGACCGAGTACCACGAGGCGGACCTCTCCCGCCTCAAGACGGTTCCCATCGCCGGCCGCCGCAACAAAGTCGACTCCACTCTGCTCGCGCATCCCCCCGGCGCCGATTTCTCCTTCGACGCGTTCTGGCAATCGCTGCCCGACATCCTGGCCGCCCGGGACCTGCGCTTCGTCGCCGACCGCCTCACCGAGGCGGCCGGGAAAAAGGGCGTGGTCGTGATGATCGGCGGCCACGTGATCAAGGTCGGCCTGGGGCCGCTCCTCATCACCCTGATGCGCCGGGGCGTGATCACCCACATCGCGATGAACGGCAGCGCCGCGATCCACGACTTCGAGCTGGCGGCGTACGGAGGCACCAGCGAGGATGTCGCGGCGGGATTGAAGGACGGCAGCTTCGGCATGGTGGAGGAGACCGGCCGTGAGATGAACGCCGCGATCTCGGCCGGCGCGAAGCAGAGCTGGGGAGCGGGCGAAGCGTTCGGCCGGTCCCTGGCGGATCGGAAAGCGCTTCCGGGACGGGAGGCGTCCGTCCTGCTGGCCTGTCACGAGCTGGGGGTTCCCTGCACCGTCCACGCGGCCCTGGGCGCGGAAATCACTCATCAGCACCCCACCGCGGACGGCGCGGCCATCGGCGCCACCAGCCACCGGGACTTCAAGCGGCTCGCGGGCTCATTGCCCGCCCTCGATCATGGTGGAGTGGTACTCAACCTGGGCAGCGCGGTGCTGATGCCGGAGGTGTTCCTGAAGGCACTGGCCATCGCCCGGAATCTCAATGCCGGACGCCCGACGGGCTTTACGGCGGTGGATTGCGACATGCAGCGCCACTACCGGCCCCGCGTGAACGTGGTCGAGCGCCCGACGCTGGAGGGCGGGCGCGGCATCCAGCTCACGGGGCATCATGAGATATTGCTTCCACTGTTGTGCTGGAGGGTTCTACAGAGCCTTCAGCCATCAGCCATCAGCGAGAAGTGACTGACGGCTGACGGCTGAGAGCTGATGGCTATGCGGCGGGCTTCCCCTTAATCGCTTCCCGAACCCGGTCCGCCGTGCGCGGCGCCACCATGCGCAGCACGAGGTAGCATACGAATCCGATGGCGGCCAGCCACAGTACGGTCACCAAGAGACCCGCGAGGCTGCCCAGAATTCCAAAGATGATCTTGAGCGCGATCCAGGCGACGACTGCGAGTACCGCAAACCCGATGATGCTCCGGAACATGGTCTCCTCCGTGAAGTTCCGCACTGCTCCCTGGCCTACGACCCCGTGACGCCCGAGGTTTCACCCCAGCTGGCCGTGATCGGCGGCGGCGTGGTCGGCGCCGCCTGCGCCCGCGCCGCGGCCCTCCGCGGAATCTCCACGGTGCTCTTTGAACCGGGCCCCGATCCCGCCGCCGCCTCGCCGGCGTCCGCCGGCATGCTGGCCGCCCAGATCGAACCTGACGACGAAGCGCTGCTGGCGCTGGCCATCCGCGGGCGCGAGACCTACGAGCCCCTCGCGCGCTCGCTCCAAGATACCACCGGAATCGACGTCGGGTTCTGGCGCGACGGCATCGCGTCGGTGGCGTTCGACGACGCCGGCGTGGAGCGGCTCCGCGGCATGGCGGCGTGGCAGCGGCAGATGGGACTGTCGTGCCGCTGGCTGGAAGCCCAGGAAGCCCGCGAGCTCTGGCCCGCCCTCTCCCCCGACGCCCTCGGCGCCCTGCTCGCCGCCGAAGATGGGGCGATCGATCCACCGCTCCTGACGCGTGCCCTCCGCGCCGACGGAGAGCGACTGGGAGTGAAGACGCGGGGGCAGTCCGTCACAGGGGTGGTGATCGAAGCTGGGCGTGCCGTCGGCGTCCGCACCGCGAAGGGGACGGTGAAGGCCGGCGCCGTCGTGATCGCGGCCGGAGCCTGGTCGGCGCAGCTCGCGGGTCTGCCCCGCCCCCTCCCGGTGGAGCCGGTGCGCGGACAGCTCGCCCTCGCGGCGTGGCCGGCCGGAACGCCCCCGGCCATCCTCTACTACAACCACGCCTATATCCTGGCGCGCGGCGGCAAGGCGATCATCGGATCGACCATGGAGCGCGTGGGTTTCGACTCGCGCGTGACCCCCGAGGGCGAGAAGCTCCTGCGGGCCGGCGCGGCACGCCTCTTCCCCGCACTCGGCACGCAACCATTCGAGAAGACGTGGGCGGGGCTCAGACCCCTGACACCTGACGGCCGCCCGATCCTCGGCCGCGATCCCGAGGTCAAGGGTCTGTGGTACGCCGTGGGACATGGACGAAACGGGATCCTGCTCGCCGCGCTCACCGGTGACGTCATTGGAGACCTGATTCTGGAGAAGGTCTTGGACTTTGACTTGAGTCCGTTCTTGATCGACCGTTTCACAAAGCAGGCTGACGGCTGATGGCTGAAAGCTGATCGCTGATGTACACCTCCTGCGCCTTCTGCAACGGGACCTTCACCGGCGATGGCGGCCCCTCGGGCCTCGGCGTCGGCCGGCGTTTGGCGTTCGATGAATGGCGCGGCCGGCTCTGGGTGATCTGCCCGTCCTGCTCCCGGTGGAACCTCGCTCCCATCGACGATCGCCTGGACCGCATCGAGGCCGTGGCGCGAGTGGCCCAGCAAGGTCAGATCGTCGCCTCCACCGATCAGGTGTCCTTGATCCGCTGGGGCGGGTACGACCTGGTGCGCGTGGGGAAACCACCCCGGATCGAGTACGCCACGTGGCGCTACGGCGAACGGATCAAGGCTCGGCGCCGCGAGCAGCTCAAGTACGTCGTGCCATTGACCGTCGCGGCGGCGGGCGCGGCGATCGCGGTCAACGTGGCCGCGGGGGGCTCGGTGGGTGTGTTCGTGTGGCAGATTCCCAGGGCCGCCCAGTGGGCGTACACCAAACTCGTCGGATGGCGCTCGATACAGCTCGAGGAGCCGCCCGTGTGCGCACACTGCGGCACGCCGATGACCGTCCGGGCCAGGCACGTGAGCCAGGCACGCATGGTCACCGACACGCACGCCCGCATGGGTCTCCTGCTCATCTGCCAGAAGTGCGACCACGAAGGAGCCCAGCTGGAGGGCGCTGATGCCCAGGTCGCGTTGAGGCGGGGCCTCACCTACCTCAACCTCGCCAAAGCGGGAAAACAGCGCGCCGTGGATGCCGCGATCATCGTGGAGGGGGCCGGGGGAGCGGACGCGCTGGTGCACGGCATGGCCAAGCAGTCGATAGCCCTCAGGACGCTCCGCCCCGACCGACGCCTGGCACTCGAAATGGCGGTGGACGAGCAGGCCGAGGTGGATGAGCTCGAGCGGCAGTGGCGGGTGGCTGAGGAGACTGCCGCCATCGCCGACGGCACTCTCAGCACGGACGCCGAAATCGAAGCGGAAATGAAGCGTCTCAAAGAGAAAGGGCCAGATCAACCAAACGGTTGATTTTAGCCTACCTGACCGGGCGCCTGGTCGCTATCTTCCGGCCACCAATTCCTGGGGATTCAAGAGGAGTATGGCCGCACCACTGGTTCAGATCAGTCCCCGCACCCCGCAGCCGGCCGCCGCACCCGCGAGAAAGCCCTCCTGGCTAAAGGTCAAAGCCCCGGGGGGACCCACGTATTTGAGCGTCCAGCAGATGATGCGGGAGCTCAAGCTCCACACCGTCTGCGAAGAAGCCCACTGCCCCAACATCGGGGAATGTTGGGAGCACAAAGCCGCCACGTTCATGATCCTTGGCGACGTGTGCACCCGCAATTGCGCCTACTGCGCGGTGGCCCACGGAACTCCGACCGCCCTCGACCCCGAAGAGCCCCGCCGACTGGCCGATGCCGTAGCCCGCATGGGCCTCCGGCACGTCGTGATCACCAGCGTCGATCGCGACGACCTGCCGAACGGCGGCGCCGAAAGCTTCGCCTCCTGCATCACCGAGATCCGGCTCCGGCTTCCCGACACGTCGGTCGAAGTCCTGATCCCGGACTTCAAAGGCAATTCCGAGGCGTTGCGGATCGTCGCCCAGGCCCGCCCCGACATCCTCAATCACAACCTCGAAACGATCGATCGCTTGTACCGCATCGCGAGGCCCGGCGGCCGCTACGCCCGCGCCCTCGAGCTGCTCGCCCGCGCCAAGGCCCTGGCGCCCGATCAGCTGACCAAGTCTGGCCTGATGGTGGGATTGGGCGAGGACTGGGACGAGCTCCTGGTGGCCATGCGCGACCTCCGCGCCCACCACGTCGACATCCTGACCGTGGGCCAGTACCTGCGTCCGTCCGCGGATCACTTGCCGATCGCGCGCTGGTATACGCCCGAGGAGTTCGCCGAGCTGAAGCGTCTGGGAATCGAGATGGGGTTCCGGCACGTCGAGTCGGGCCCCCTGGTGCGTTCGAGCTATCACGCGTGGGAGCAGGCCGAGCGGGCTGCTGCCACACCTGCCCGCTGACAAGCGAAGGACTGGAATGACCCCCGCCACCGCGGCACAAGCCAAGACCAAGGACCCGAGCGCCCCGAGCCCGCTGCCACCGGACCGCCTGCGGGCGCTCTTGCGTCAGATGCTCCTCGTCCGCCGGTTCGAGGAAAAAGCGGCGGAGGCGTACGCCCTGGGCAAGATCGGCGGCTTCTGTCACCTGTACATCGGCCAGGAAGCGGTCGCCGTCGGCAGCATCGCCGCCCTGCGCGACGACGACTATCTCATCTGCTCCTACCGTGAGCATGGCCAGGCACTGGTCCGCGGCATCCCGCCGGCCGAAGTGATGGCCGAGCTGTTCGGGAAGGCGACCGGGTGCTCGCACGGGAAGGGCGGCTCGATGCACCTCTTCGACGCCAAGCGCCACTTCATGGGCGGCCACGGCATCGTGGGCGGGCACATCCCGCTCGCGGCGGGGATCGGCTTCGGGATCAAGTACAAGGGTGGCGACCAGGTCTGCCTCTGCTACTTCGGCGAGGCCGCCGTGAACATCGGCGCCTTCCACGAGGCGCTGAACATGGCCGCGGTGTGGAAGCTGCCCGTGGTGTTCCTCTGCGAAAACAACCGGTACGGGATGGGCACCGCCTTCGAGCGCGTGGCCGCCCTCACCGACGTCGCCGAGCATGCCAAGAGCTACGACATGGAGTCGGCCGAGGTGGACGGGATGGACGTCTTCGCGGTCTATGACGCCGCGGCGCGCGCCGTGGCCCGGGCCCGTGAGGGACACCCGACGCTGCTCGAGGTCCGCACCTACCGGTTCATGGGCCATTCGATGTCCGACCCCCTGCACGGGGTCTACCGGACCAAGGAAGAAGTGGAAGAACAGAAGAAGCGCGACCCCATCGTGGGACTCACGCATCATCTGCGCGACGAAGGGCTGATGGATCAGGCCGCCATCGACGCGCTGGACGCCGAGGTGCACGCCGAGGTGGATGCGGCGGTGAAATTCGCGGACGAGAGCCCCGACCCCGAACCCGCCGCCCTGATGCGCGACGTGCTGGCGGACTGATGCCCACACTCACGTATCGCGACGCCCTCAATCAGGCCCTCCGGGAAGAGATGCAGCGGGACCCCAACGTCTTCCTGATGGGCGAAGAAGTGGGGCTGTATCAGGGCGCTTACAAGGTGAGCCGCGGCCTGCTGGAAGAGTTCGGCCCGCAGCGGGTGGTGGACACACCCATCGCCGAGCTGGGGTTCGCAGGGGTAGGCGTAGGCGCCGCGATGACGGGGCTTCGGCCGGTGGTGGAGTTCATGACCTGGAACTTCGCCGTCCTGGCGCTCGACCAGATCGTCAATTCGGCGGCCAAGATGCTCTATATGTCGGGGGGCCAGTTCCCCATGCCCCTCGTGTTCCGCGGTCCCAATGGCGCCGCCCTCCAGCTCGGGGCCCAGCATTCCCAGGCGTGGGAGTCGTGGCTGGCGCACATTCCGGGGCTCAAGGTCGTGGCCCCAGCGACTCCGGCCGACGCCAAGGGCCTGCTGAAAGCCGCCATCCGGGACAACAATCCGGTCATCGTGCTGGAGGGCGAAATGCTCTACAACACGAAGGGTGAGGTACCCGACGGCGAGCTGGTCATCCCCATCGGTCAGGCGGACATCAAGCGCCCCGGGACCGACGTCACCCTGATCTGTCATTCCAAGACGGTGACCGTGGCCCTGAAGGCGGCGGACTTGCTTCAGGAATCGGGCGTCTCCGCCGAGGTCGTGGACCTGCGGTCGCTCCGGCCCCTCGACGAGGCGGCCATCGTCGCCTCGGTCACCAAGACCAACCGCTGCGTGGTGGTGGAAGAGGGGTGGCACCATTGCGGCGTGGGCGCCCAGGTGGTGGACATCATCCAGCGCGACGCCTTCGATCACCTCGACGCCCCCGTGCTTCGCGTGACCCAGGTGGATGCGCCGATGCCGTACAACAAGGTGCTCGAGCGCGCCGCGAAGTCATCCCCCGAGAAGGTCGTGGCCGCGGCGCGGCGCGTCCTCTACCTGGACTGATCCATGGCGACCACGGTGGTGATGGAGGCGCTCTCGCCCACGATGGAAGAGGGGCGTCTGGTCAAATGGGCCAAGAAAGAGGGCGACGCGGTCAAAGCCGGCGATACGCTGGCCGAGGTGGAGACCGACAAGGCGGTGATGGAGCTGGTCGCCCGCGCGGACGGCTCGCTCATCAAGATCGTCGTCGCCGAGGGCCAGACCGTCCCGGTGGGGAATGTCGTCGGGTATATCGGGGCGGTGGGAGAGAAAATCGACGGGAGTCGGGAGTCTGGAGTCGTCAGTCCCGCCCCAACGGCAGCCCCCGCTCCCGCCCCCGCAGTTGCCAAGCCCGCACCCGCGGCGCCGGCATCCGTTGTCGCTACCAGCGAACGACTCCCGACTCCCGACTCCCGAATTAAGGCCTCGCCCCTCGCGAAAAAGATCGCCCAAGACTCGGGTGTCGATCTGGGGTCGCTGGTGGGCTCCGGACCGGGTGGCCGTGTGGTGAAGCGGGACGTTGAAGGAAACCGGGCGACCCAAGCGGGACCGGCCCCTACTGGAGGCCGACCGCTCCCCGCTCCCCGCTCCGGCTCTCCTTACGAGGACGTCCCCCTCACCCAGATCCGCAAGACCATCGCCAAGCGACTGGTCACTTCCATCGGTCCCATCCCCCACTTCTTCCTCACCACCGAAGTGGACATGGAGCGGGCCGCTGAGGCGCGCGAGGCGATCAACAAGCAGCTGGGCGATCAGGGCAAGATCTCGTTCAACGACATCGTGATCAAAGCCACCGCCCTGGCGCTCGCCAAGCACCGCGAGTGCAACGCGTGGTTCCAGGAAGACCACATCCGGTACTGGAACGAAGTCCACATCGGGATGGCCGTGGCCGTCCCCGATGGCCTGATCACGCCCGTGGTCCGCAACGCCGACCTCAAGTCGATGCTGGCCATCGGACAGGAAGCGAAGCTCCTGGCCCAGAAAGCCCGGGACCGCAAGCTCCTGCCCAACGAGTATACAGGCGCCACGTTCTCGGTCTCGAATCTCGGGATGTTCGACATCGATCAGTTCACGGCGGTGATCAACCCGCCCGAGGCCGGGATCCTGGCGGTGGGCACCATTGTTCAGAAACCGGTGGTGGAAGACGGCAAGATCGAGGTCCGGCGCCGCCTGCGGCTGACCATGAGCTGCGACCACCGCGTGATCGACGGCGCCACCGGCGCGGCGTTCTTGAAGACCCTGAAGCAGATGCTGGAAAACCCACTCGCAATGGTTCTCTAAGAGGATCCCCGTGGCGAACACCTTCGACGTGATCATCCTCGGCGGCGGTCCCGCCGGCTACGTCTCGGCCATCCGCTCCGCCCAGCTGGGGATGTCCACTGCCGTGATCGAGCGCGACAAGATGGGCGGGGTGTGCGTCAACATCGGCTGCATCCCCACCAAAGCCCTGCTCCACTCGGCGCACCTGGCCCATGCCCTCGCGGACGCCGCAGACTTCGGCATCACCACGGGCCCGGTGAAGACCGACTATGGCGTGGCGATGAAGCGGTCCCGCCGGGTGGCGGATCTCAACTCGAAGGGCGCCGACTACTTGATGAAGAAGAACAAGATCACGGTCATCAAGGGCACCGGCGTGCTCCAGCCCGGAAAAAAGATCAAGGTCGGCGCCGACGTCTACACGGCCACCAAGGCCGTGGTCATCGCCACCGGGTCACGGGTGAAGGGCATTCCGCAGATCGGGCTCGAGATCAACAAGACGACCGTGATTTCCTCGGACGAAGCCCTGTTCCTCGAGAAAGCCCCCGCCACCATCGCGGTGGTCGGCGCCGGCGCCGTGGGGATGGAGTTCGCCGACATCTTCAACGCGTTCGGCTCCAAGGTCACCTTGATCGAGGCGCTCCCCCGCATCCTGCCGCTCGAGGACGCCGAGGCATCCGACACGATGGCCAAGAGCTACAAGAAGCGCGGCATCGACGTCCTGGCCGGCGCCAAAGTCAAGAAGGCGGACGTCGGGAAGTCGAAGGTGACTCTCGAGGTCGAGTCGGGGGGCGCCACGCAGAAGGTCGAAGCCGACCTGGTGC
>DATMOQ010000379.1:0-10942 GCA_035568195.1 Gemmatimonadales bacterium | reverse complement strand
GACGCCGTCTTGTTGAGCTCCCAGGCGCGGGCCTTGTGCAGGAAGTCCTTCGACAGGAGCGAGCCCACCGGACACAGATCGACCACGTTGCCGGACCAGGGGTGGTCCAGCAGCGCGTCGGGGTGAATGCCGATGAAGGCGCGGTCGCCGCGCTCCGACACGTTCAGCACCGGCTCCTGCGCGACGTCTTCCATGAAGCGGACGCAACGCGTGCAGAGGATGCAGCGGTTGGGCACGTACAGGACGTCGGGCCCGAAATCCTCGACCGGATTGAAGCGCTTGGCGTAGGTCGGGGAGTAGCGGGTGGACGGACGGCCTTCCTGGAACGTGAAGTCCTGGAGCTCGCACTCCCCCGCCTGATCGCAGATGGGGCAGTCGAGCGGATGGTTGATGAGGAGCAGCTCGAGCACGCCGGTGCGGCCGCTCTTGGCCTGGGCCGAGCCGGTGCGGACCACCATGCCCTCGGTGACCTGGGTGGCGCAGGCGATCTGGAGCTTGGGGGCCTTCTCGACCTCGACCAGGCACATCCGGCACACCCCCGCCACCGGGAGGCCGGGGTGATAGCAGTAGTGCGGAACCAGAACGCCGGCCTGCTTGGCGGCTTCGATGACCAGCGTCCCCTTGGGGACGCTGACTTGGACATCGTCGATCGTCAGGGTGACCAGGTCAGCCATGGATCCTCACGCCACCATCACGGGGCGCTTCCGCCCGGTGATGTAGTCTTCGAATTCGGACCGGAACTTCTTGATCCCCGAGATGACGGGCGTCGCGCAGCTGTCCGAGAGCACGCAGATGGTCTTGCCGGTCATGTTCTCGGAGAGATCGAGCAGCAGGTCCAGGTCCTTCATCTGGCCTTTGCCCGCCAGAATCCGCTCCATGATCTTCGTGGTCCAGGCGGTGCCCTCGCGGCACTGCGTGCACTGCGCGCACGACTCGTGCGCATAGAAACGCGCCAGCCGCATGATCTGATAGACCATGTCCGCGGAATCGTCGAATACGATCACGCCGCCCGAACCCAGCAGCGATCCAGCCTCGGCCACGCCCTCGTAGTCGAGCAGGCAGCGCTCGGTCTCTTCCTGGTTGAGGATGGGCACCGAGGAACCGCCGGGGATGCAGGCCTTCAGGGTGCGCCCGGGCCGCATACCGCCGCACATCTCGTAGATCACCGCCTTGAGCGGGAAGCCCATGGTGACTTCCACGTTGCCGGGCTTCTGGATGTGCCCGCATACCGAGAAGAGCTTGGTGCCGGTGCTCTTGGGGGACGAGAGACAGAGGCCTTTGTACCAGGCCGACCCGCGCTTGATGATGTGCGGGACCGCGGCGAGGGTCTCGACGTTGTTGATCGTCGTCGGCTTGCCGAACACGCCCGCCACCGCCGGGAAAGGCGGCTTGATGCGGGGATTGCCGCGCTTGCCTTCGATGGAATTCATCAACGCGGTTTCTTCGCCGCAGATATAGGCGCCGGCGCCGCGGTGCAGATAAATGGTGATGTTGCCGAACACCTTCGCCGCGTTCGCCTCCGCCAGGGCCTGCGTCATCACCGTCCAGGGCTCCGTGAACTCACCCCGGATGTAGATGTAGGCGACTTCGGCGCGGATGGCGTGGGCCGCGATCGCGGTGCCTTCGAGCAGCGCGTGCGGCGTCCACCGCATGATCTCGCGGTCCTTGAAGGTCCCCGGCTCCGACTCGTCCGCGTTCACGCAGAGGTAATGCGGGCCCTTCTTCTCCTTGGGCATGAACGTCCACTTCAGGCCCGTGGGGAACCCCGCCCCGCCCCGGCCCCGCAGTCCCGAGCTCTTCACTTCCTCGGTGACGGCGGCCGGATCCATGGCCAGGGCCTTCTTGAGCGCGTCATAGCCGCCCCGCTTGACCCAGCCCTTGAAGGTGCGGGCATCGGGATCTCCGAAGTATTCGGAGAGGAGGACGGTCTCTTTCGGGTGAGGTTTTTGAGGGTAACCCATCTATGCCTCGAGTGCGGAGTGGCGAGTGCGGACTGCGGAGTGAAAGATCACCCCGCCGATTCCGCACTCCGACTTCCGCATTCCGCACTTGTTCATCTGTACTTCCTCACCAAATCGGGCACTTTATCAGGCGTCACGTTCTCGATGAAGTCGTCGTTGACGAGGATCGGCGTCGGGAAGCCGCAGGCGCCCAGACACTCGACCTCGATCACGGTCCACTTGCCGTCGGGGCTGGTGGCGCCGAGCTCCTTGGCGCCCGTCTCCTGCAGCAGCGCCTTCACCACGTCCTCGGCGCCGCAGATGTTGCAGCACGAGGTGGTGCACACCTGCACGAAGTTTTTGCCGACGGGATGCTGGTGGTACATGGTGTAGAAGGTGACCACGCCCTTGACGTGCGCGGCCGTGACTTCCAGGACGTCGGCGACTTCGGCCATGGCGTCGTCCGAAATCCAGCCGCGGGCTTCCTGCACCATCCACAGCGCGGGCAAGAGCGCGCCCAGCTTGGCGGGGTAGCGGCGGATGATCTCGTTCAGCCGGTCTTTCGTTGGGCCGACGAACACCGGCTGGTACGGCTCGGCCTCCGGCGCGTGGGCCGCGCTCACCGGTCCACCTCCCCCATCACGATGTCCACCGACGCGTTGATCGCGATCAG
Source organism: Gemmatimonadales bacterium (assembly GCA_035568195.1). Classification (GTDB taxonomy): domain Bacteria; phylum Gemmatimonadota; class Gemmatimonadetes; order Gemmatimonadales; family GWC2-71-9; genus 40CM-2-70-7. The sequence continues at coordinate 8,329 of DATMOQ010000379.1, read as the reverse complement.
GTCCGAGAGCAGGTGGCCTTCGGCCATCTTGGAAATCGAGGCGAGGTTGATGAACGCGGGCGGGCGGATCCGCCAGCGCACCGGCTTGGCGGTCCCGTCCGACACGAAGTAGTTCCCCAGCTCGCCCTTGGGGTTCTCGATACCGGCGTAAGCCTCGCCCACGGGCGCCTTCACGCCTTCCATCACCTGCTTGAAGTGATAGATCATGGCTTCCATATCGTTCATCGCGCGCGATTTCGGTGGCAGGATCACGCGGGGGTCGTCCACGTTGATGGGACCCTCGGGGAGCCGGTCCAGCGCCTGCGCCAGAATCTTGTTCGACTGATAGCACTCCTCGAGGCGCACCAGGAACCGGTCGTACACGTCCCCGTTCTCACCCACCGGCACGTCGAAATCGTAGGTCTCGTACCCCAGGTACGGCTTGTCCTTGCGCAGGTCCCACGGCACGCCCGAAGCCCGGAGCATGGGGCCCGACAGCGAGTAGTTGATCGCCTCGGCCGCGGTGAGGACGCCGATGTTCTGGGTCCGCCCCACCCAGACGCCGTTCCGCGTCAGCACGCGGTCGATTTCGTCGAGGGTATCCGGGAACGTCTGCGTGAACTCCCGAAGGTCGGTGATGAACTTGTCGGGCACGTCGGCCATCAGGCCGCCCACCCGCGTGAGACTGGTGGTGAGCCGGGCGCCGGTCCACATCTCCTGCAGGTTGTAGATCCGCTCCCGCTGCTGAAACGCCCAGAGGAAGGGCGTGAACGCGCCCAGGTCGATGGACGTCGTGCCCAGCCAGACCATGTGGGAGATGATCCGGCTCATTTCGCAGGCGATGACGCGGAGCACCTGACAGCGGGGCGTGATCTCGATCCCCATCAGCTTTTCCGCCGCGAGCACCACCCCGACGTTGTTCGACATCGGCGCCAGGTAGTCGGTGCGGTCGGTGAGGGGGACGATCTGATTGTAGTGCCGGTATTCGCCGAGCTTCTCGAAACCCGAGTGCAGGTAGCCCACGTGCGGGATCACCCGCACCACGGTCTCGCCCTCGAGCTCGACGACGAGTCGCAGCACGCCGTGGGTGGCCGGGTGCTGCGGACCCAGATTGATGAGCAGGTGCTCACCTCCGAGCTCCGGATCGACGTCCGCCGGAGACGTGGGGATGGGCACGCGAATGGGATTCCCCTGGGCGTCCAGGCCCGGGGTCGCCACCGAGAGCTCGACGGTGCGCGGGCTCATTCGGAGTTCGGGATCCGGGCGCGGTCGCCGCGGGCCAGCCGGTCGCGCATTTCCGCGGGGAGCTCGTCGTAGGACTCGGCGATGGCCAGCTCTTCCATCGAGTAGTGACCTTCGGGATTGACGTTCAGGGCCTGGCGGACCTGCTCGGAGCGGCTGAAGCGGCCGCGGAGCGGGAAGTCCTTCCGGAGCGGATAGCCCTCGGCGTAGGTCTCCCACATCAGGATGCGGCGCAGGTCCGGGTGTCCGGTGAAGGTCACGCCGAACATGTCGTAGACCTCGCGCTCGAGCCAGTTGGCGCCGGCCCAGAGGTCGACCACCGACGGCACCGCCAGCTCGCCCCGCGGGTCCAGCTCCACTTTGATCCGGAGATCCTGCGTGGACGCGAGCGAGCGGAGGAACCAGACGACTTCGAGGGGGCGTTCCCGGTCGCGGTACTCGACGGCGGTGACGTCGACGAGGTAGTCGTACCCCGGTGCCGCCGTGTTCTTGAGCCACGCCAGGACGTCGCGCACCTTCGCGGCCGAGACGTAGACGATGGTCTCGCCACGCGCGTCCACCACGCGGCCGATGGCGTTACCGAAGGTCGCCTGGAGCGCCTGAGCGGACGGGTTCACGCCGAGCGGAATTGGTGGACGGAATTGCCGAAGGGCTCGGAGATCTCGTCGATCTGCTCGGGCTCGAGCCGGAGTCCCTTGTCGTTCAGAAGGTGTTCGTCGCGGAGCGTCGGATCGAAAAGGTCTTCTCCCTTGATCTTCTTGTGGAGCATGAGAATCCCGTACAGGAGCCCTTCGGGACGGGGTGGGCACCCCGGCACGTAGACGTCCACGGGGACCACCGTGTCGATCCCCTGCACCATCGCGTAGTTGTCGAAGATCCCGCCGGTGGAGGCACAGGCGCCCATCGAGATGACCCACTTGGGCTGCGGCATCTGGTCGTAAATGCGGCGGATGACCGGGGCCAGCTTGAACGGAAGCCGTCCGGCGCAGATGAGCACGTCCGACTGCCGGGGCGAGAAGGCCTGCCGCTCCATGCCGAAGCGGGCCAGGTCGAACCGGCTCGCCGCCGTGGCCATGAACTCGATGGCGCAGCAGGCGGTGCCGAACGGCATGGGCCAGAGCGAGTTGGCGCGGGACTGATTGACGGCCCAGTTCACGAGCGACGTGAACTTGGTGGTCAGCCAGTTGTCCGAGCCTTTGACGGTTTCGACGTGCTTCACTCGGTTCTCCGTTCCTGGACTCGTTGGCCGGTCAATCCCACTCAAACGCTCCGCGTTTCCATACGTAGATGTAGCCGACGAACAGGATCACGAGGAACACCAGCATTTCGACCAGCAGAAAGCCCATGCCGGGACCGCCGGCCGTGCCCGAGCCGAAGTAGATCGTGGCCCAGGGAATCAGGAACACGGTCTCGATGTCGAAGACGATGAACAGCATCGCGACCAGATAGAACTTGACCGAGAACCGTTCGTGCGCCGACCCCAGGGGCGGCATCCCGCTCTCGTACGGCGCCATCTTCACCGGCGTGGGGCGCCGGGGTCCCGCGAAGTGGGAGAGCAGCAGCATCCCGCCCGCGTTCACCAGAACGAAGACGAAGAGGATGAGCCAGGGGACGTAAGGTTGGAGCATTGGGTTCGTGAAATAATTCACGTGTTGGATTTCGGAAACTATCGGCGGGCGGGGTCACTGTCAACCGAAACGAGTAGCGTAAGTCTTGATGGCGCCGATATATTGCCCGCCTATGTCCATCAAATCAGACCGCTGGATTAGGAAGATGGCGAAGGAGCACGCCATGATCGAGCCCTTCGCCGATGATCAGGTGCGGGAGGGGTGCATTTCGTACGGACTGTCGTCCTACGGCTACGACATGCGGGTGGCGCAGGACTTCAAGATCTTCACCAACGCCCTGTCCGCCATCGTGGACCCCAAACGTTTCGATCCGAAGTCGTTCGTGGAGTTCACCGGGGACGTCTGCGTGGTGCCTCCCAACTCCTTCGCCCTGGCCCGCTCGGTGGAATACTTCCGGATTCCCCGGAACATCCTGACGGTCTGCGTAGGGAAAAGCACGTACGCCCGGTGCGGGATCATCACCAACGTCACGCCCTTCGAGCCGGAATGGGAAGGCCACGTGACCCTCGAGATCTCGAACACTACGCCCCTGCCCGCCAAGATTTACGCCAACGAGGGCATCGCCCAGGTGCTGTTCTTCGCTTCAGATCCGGATGATGTGTGCGAGAAGAGTTACGCGGACAAGAAAGGCAAGTATCAGGCGCAGAGAGGGATTACGTTGCCAAAAATCTAACGATTTGTTAGACGCCTTGCTTCTCGGCGCTTTCTGCTTTTCTGCTGCCCGCCACCGTGATCACGACCGCCGCCAGCAGCCCGATCACGAGCTTCCACTTCCATTCGACCTCGAGCGACGGCACGAACACCTGCAGCAGGTCGAAGAGCAAATCGAAGGCGCCGACCAGCAGGCCGAGCAGGACGGTGGGCTGCAGGGAGCGGCCAAGCTGCAGCAGGGCGCTCGCGGTGACCAGGGCGACCGCGCCCTGCCCCGCCGAGATGGCCAGCACGCCGCTGCCCTCATCCACCACGTTGCGGATGATCGCGGCGCGGTGCACCAAGTGACTGAACAGGTAGGTGTCGAAGAGCAGGACGACGATTCCCGCCACCACGGCGCAGATGGTCGCCCACGCCGCGTACCACACCACCACACTGGATCGGTCGGTCGCCTCAGCCATGTGCACGCCCCCTTGGAGGGACAGAATCTGCGACCCGGCCGCCCCGGGCGCTAGCGGAGGGCCGCCCGCGCGTCCTCCAGGGCGGCGCGCGCCGAGTCGATGCGGGTGGCGAGATCGGCCACCTCGCGCGCTGTGACCGCGGCGTCCCCGTAGCGGATGGCCTCCGCCACCGTGGGGAACGCCAGCGTCGCATAACCGTTGTCCACGTCGGACGCGAATTGCAGACTTTTGAACCAGGACCCCGCATAGGTCAGGCCCTGGGGACGGGTCAGCCGACGCTCGACCTGCATCAGGGCCCGGGTGGCCGCCGCGGCCCGCCCGGTCGCGAGCCCGCCGGCGAGACCGCTGTCGCGCGCCGCGGCAAAGGCCCGCGCGCTGGCGATGAACCGGTCGAGCGCGGTTCGCGCCGCCTCGGTACTCACCGACCAGCCCTTCTTCGCGATTCCCGAATCCAGCTCGGCGAGGAGCTCGCGCATCTCGGTGCCGAAGGCGGCGTAGTCGAGCGGCGCGACGGGGGCGTTGGCCAGTCGGGCCACGATGACGGCGTCCAGCTGCGCCGCCGTCCGGTGCGCGCGGTACTGAGGATCTCCGAAGGCGGTCATCCACTCATAGTCGTCGTACGCGGAATGGTAGACGCCGCCGGGGCCGCCGAAGCCGATCTCACCCGCGGGAATGCCCAGGTGGTGATAGAAGCCCGCGAAGTCCGAGCCGCCGCCCATGTTACCGACGTCGAGCGCCGCCGTATCGCTGTGGTGGGCGGCGAGCCAGCTGTCGTACAGCGTCCCGGGCCCTTTCAGGGCCGGGACCGCCCGGGTGGAGGCCCGGATCAGGGGCTTCAGGGACGGCGAGCCCGCCGCGCCGAAATTCGTGCCGGTGGCCATCGCGTCTTCGTTGAGGTAGGCCACGCCGCGGAGCTGGAGGGAGTCCGCCATCTGCTCGACCCACTCCGTGGACCCGACGTCCCCCCACTCCTCGGCATCCCAGGTCGCGAAGATGATGGTGCGGGCCGGCCGGATGCCCTGTTTGGCGAGATTGGCGAACGCCCGCGCCGCCGCGAGCACGGTGACGGTGCCGGTGATGTTGTCGTCGGCGCCCGGCCCCCACGCATCCCGGTGGGCGCCCATCACGATCCACTGATCGGGGTACACGGCGCCCCGGATCATGCCGAACGTGTCCCAGATCGGATGCATCGCGTGGGCGCCCTGCTCCACGCGCAACAGCAGATGGACCTGCACGGGGCCGGGGCCCACGTGGTAGCGGAAGGGCAATCCCCCCTGCCACACCTGGGGAACGGAAGGCCCCGCGAGCGCGCCGAGGATCTTCTCGGCGTTGCCGTAGCCGATGGGGATCACGGGAATGTGCGGGACGTCCAGTGAATCGAAGGGGACCCGCCGGGCGCCGGGCACCGAGGCCCACCCGGGCGTCGTGGGATCGCCGTCGGGATTGAGCACGCTGCCGCGCTGAATGCCGCCCCAGGGCCGCATCGGGCCTTTCGGGTACACGTCCCCGCGCACAAAGCCGTCCTCGGCCGGATCCGAGTACAGAATGAGGGCCAGCGCTCCGTGACGCTCGGCCTCGCGGGCTTTGATGCCGCGATACGAGCGGCCGTACCGCGCCATCACGATCTTCCCTTTCACGCTGACACCCACCGAGTCGAGCGTCTTATAGTCTTCGATCAGTCCATAGCCGACGTACACAACGTCGCCCGTGACATCCCCACTGGCCGCGGTGCCGTTGAAGGCCGGGATCTGGGAGCGCAGCGACGTCGAATCCCCGGGCACCGCCGGCTCCGCGAGGGAAAGCGGCTGGGGCGCGGCGCCGGGCGCGGGGATGAGCCACAACCCGGCGGTATCGGGCTGCGGCAGGAAGACGTCGTAGGTCGTGGTCCAGGTCTCGAGCCCCCATCCCTTCATGAGATTGATCACGTAGTCGCGCGTGACCGCCTGCGCGGGCGTCCCCGCCATGTGGGGCACCCGGCTTAGATCCCGGGTCCACAGCCGGGCCGACTGCGTATCGGGGATGGCGATCAACGCCCGCTCGATGGAGTCCTCCCGGAGGGCGGCGGTGGGAGAGAAGCCCACTTGTTGGGCTCCGAGGAGGCCGGGGAGGGCGAACAAGAACCAGAGACTGCGGCGCATGGGGAATCCCGAGTGAAAGGCGTCGAGAAACAATACGTCGAGAAGCAAAACGTCGAGCGGCGCCGGCGTCAACGTCTTGCTTCTCGACGCCTTGCTTCTCGACGTTTTGCCTCTGGACGTCTTTGTTGTTCAGGACTTGGGATTGAGTATGTGATCGATCCTGGATCTCAGATCCTGAAGGTGATTCCGCGTCTCCCGATCCCTGACTCTGGGCAGCGCGGCCGCGATCCGGCCATCCAGGTCCCGCAGCGCGCCACGGGCGGCGGCAGCGGCCTCCGTGGGCCGGGGAGCCGGAGGAATGAATCCCGGGAAGTTCGGGAACCGCGACTCCGGCACGGGCAGGAACTTCAGCCCGAGCTGATCGACGTACGCTCGCTGGAGGTTGCGGCGATACACGTCCACGGGGGCGCCCGCCGCCAGCTCCGAGAACAGGCCTCCCGAGAGGTCCGACAGGAGCTCGGAGAGCCGGTAGGCGGGTGCGGCAGCGGTCTGCCGCGCCTCCTCCTCCACCAGGCGATTCCAGCGGGAATCGTTGAGCAATCCACCGAGCACTCCGTCCTGCGCCCGCGCGATCTCATCCACGATCCCATTCTGCCGGGTGAGCCGGAGAATCTGGTCATCCAGCAGGAACGTGGGCGTCTTGAACGCGTTGTCGAGCAGGAACCGCACCGCGGCCTGCTGCCGGGCCTGCGGCGCCGCGGTGAAGATGGGCCCCGGCTGGTCGGGATAGCGCTCCGAGCGGTACACGCCGCCCACGATGGTCACCACGTGCCCCAGCTCGCGCTGCCACTGCCCGATGACCTGGTTGTACATCTCGTCCAGGTCGTCGTAGTCGGCCAGGTGGTCGGCGGTCGTGGCGGGAATCAGCATCGGCATGACCCGCTTCAGGTTCATGATGCCGTACCGCGTGGACGCGATCCCATCGTTGCCCAGATCCTCGGTCTGCGCCTCGGGGTCGATGCCGTCCGCGTTGCCGAACCGGAACATGGGATTGTGATCCTGCAGCCGCGCCAGCGAATCGAGATACGGACGCTCAGCCTGCGGCGTGCCCGCATTGGGGATGAAGTGATAGCCCCAGTTCACCGCGTAGTAGTCGTAGACGCCCTGCGTGGGAATCAGCGTCGCACCGTCCCCCGGCTGGGCCACGTAGTTGAAGCGCCCGTAGTCCATGATCGACGGCTCGTCCGTGTACTTGGCCGTGAAGGTCTTCGACCGGAGCGAGTCGGTGGGATAGGACGACGAGGCCTTCATGTTGTGCGGGAAGCCGAGGGTGTGGCCGACCTCGTGGGCCACGACGTACATCAGGAAGCGGCCCATCAATGAGTCGGGCATGGGCAGCCGCGCCGCCCGCGGGTCGTCGGGCGCGACCTGCACGAAGTACCAGTCCCGCACCAGGTTCATCACGTTGTGGTAGAACCCGATCGACGTCTGCAGAATCTCACCGGTGCGGGGATCGGAGATGTGCGGTCCGTAGGCGTTTTCGGTGGGAGACGGCAGCCACCGCACGGACGAATACCGCGCGTCTTCGAGCGAGAACTTCGGATCTTCGGACTTGGAGGGGACGTCCCGTGCCTGAATGGCGTTGGAGATCCCGGCGGCCCGGAAGAGGGGCTCCCAGCTCTCGATGCCCTTCTTGAGCCAGGGGACCCACTTCGGCGGCGTGGCGGGATCGATGTAGAAGACGATGGGCTTGACCGGATCGCTCACCGCGGCCGTCGAGTCCTTGGGGTCGAGCCGCCAGCGCGCGATGTAGCAGCGCTTCGCCGTCCGGTGCTCGTCGGTGCCGTAGTCTTCCTGATTCACGTTGAAGTAGCCGACGCGATTGTCGCAGAGGCGGGCTTTGGCCGGGTGCGCGGGCAGCAGCACCATCGAGTAGTGCATCAGCGCGGTTTCACTGGCCCGCGCGGGGTCGGCGTTAGCGCTGTCGGAGCGGTAGGTCTGCAGGGCTTCCACCTCGACGTTGGTCGGAAACGTCGACGCATGCTCGATCAGCGAACGGGCCGGATCGATGGCGGAGGCGCGCAGCTGCCGCCGCGGGGAGAGCTCCGGCACGTCCGTGGTGAACAACCGCGTCACGTCGACCACGGCGTTGCTGTCGGCATTGGGGCTGTACGCGGCGACGTCCAGCGACGCCAGCACCGGTTCGAAGTTCGACATGCGAACCGCGCGGGACACGGCCTCGGTGGAATCCGCCACCACGGAATAGCTGACGCCCCGCAGGAGCACCCGG
>DATMOQ010000378.1:0-2527 GCA_035568195.1 Gemmatimonadales bacterium | reverse complement strand
GACTCCGTCGAACGCTCACCCAGGCTCCGGAAGCTGCGGGTATTCCCGGTTCCCCGGGACGTACACCCGGACGGCGCCATTTTCATGGGCGCGCATTTCAAGATAGCCCGGAAGGGCCTGGTCTCCCCCCGGATGCACTACCACGAGGACGCCGGTCATACAGGGAAGATCTACGTGGGCTACATCGGCAAGCACCTCCCGAATGCGCATACAAATTAGACATTCGCGGCACTGCGGCCAGCCCGAAACCGCCTAGGCCGGTACCGCGATCACGGCGTAGCGGTCGCGGCCATCGTCGAAGTCGGTGTCGACTTCTCGCAAGCCCGCCACTTCGAGTCGTTCGCGCAGTTCGCCAGGCGTGAAGGGATAGAAACCGATCCGGTACTCCCGCGGTTCGATCCGCCCGCCGTCCTCGAAGATGAACACGAGATGGGCGACGTGCTCCTGGTCGAGACGGTCTGGTATCTCCCAGGCGTACAAGGCGATGCACCGGCGGCCGCGCCGGGTCACCAACCTGTCGGCGACCTGCACGATCCGGCGCTCGGCATGGAGCTTCTCCCAGTTACGGGAATCGACCACCACGTGTCCGCCGGGGCGGACCACCTGCCGGAATCCGGTGAGCGCCTGGATCATGGCATCGCGGCCGACGGCGTGCACGAGCGAGTTCCCGATGCAGAGCACGACGTCGAACCGTTCGTCGACAGCGGCCGGAAGGTCCGCCCACATGCAGCGCACCAGCGGGATCTCCAGGTGCTCGCGCCGGAACCGGGCCGCCGCCATCTCCACCATCGCGTCGCTGCCGTCGGCTGCCCATACGTGGTAGCCCCGGCGGGCGAGCGCCGCCGCGCTGATGCCCGTGCCGCAGGCCGCGTCAAGCACGCTACTGGCGTGACTGGTCCGCTCCAGCAGGCGCGCCGTCGCGGGATGGTTGATCGCGAGACCGCTAGCCAGTGCGTCGTCGTCGAATAGCCAGTCGTAATCGGCCGCGAGGTTCTCGTAGTAGTCAGCCATGACTGTAGCGTGCCAGATGGTGCTCATCTTAGCTGTGTTAGGGGACTGGACCCGCGCGAGGCTCAGAAGAGGGTTGGCGGTCCGGAGGGGACCGGCTCTGGGAGCGGCTCGACCTCGGGTACCCGGGCGCGCACGTCGTCGTGGAACCGGCGTGCCAGCTCGAGCGCGCCGACGTTGTCGGGCGTGTGGATGAAGACGGTCGGGGAACGCCCCTCACGCAGCCAGCCGGCAACTGCGTCAAGCCAGTGCTGCCAACCCGCGACGGTACGTGCCACGTCGTCCCGGCCGATGTAACGGACGACGGGATAGGAAGTGAGGGCGCGTGACCGGCGGGGCAGGCGCGGCTTGTTCGTCCACGCCTCCCGTTCGGCGTCGCTCACCGGAGGGCTCTCGAACAGGACGGTGGTGTCGAAGGTCACCCATTCGGCTCCGACGTCACCAAGAGCCCTTTCGAGCTGCTGTTCCGATCGCGGGTCCCCGAAGAACGCGCGGTGCCGTACCTCGACGCAGTACCGGTACTCCTGCGGGAGACGGCGCAGGAAACCGGTGAGAGCATCGAGGTCGGCGGGGCTGAAGGACGGTGGCAGCTGAATCCAGAGGGCGTGAGCACGCTGTCCGAGGGGTTCGATCGCGGACAGGAAGGCGCGGAGCGGGTCGTCGACGTCGGCGAGGTGGCGCTCATGGGTGATCGGCTTCGGCAGTTTGAGGATGAACCGGAAGTCAGGTGTGGTCTGCTCGGCCCACGATTTCACCGTGTCGAGGGCGGGTGTCGCGTAGAAGGTCGTATTGCCCTCTACGGCGTTGCACCAGGTCGCGTAGGCGCGGAGGCGATCACGCGGTGACAGCGGGTGAGGCAGGTAACGGCCTTGCCAGGGTGCGTACGCCCACATCGCGCATCCGACGTGGAGCTTCATGGCCCCGAGGGTATCCGCCCGGGCGGATTTGGTGACGCTCAGCGCAACACGTGGCCCGGCGCGGGCCGTAAACCCCAGCCGGGCGTGCGGGGCTAAGGTGTAGGGGCGTCGTCCGGTACGTAGTGGCGGCTCTCGTCTGACGGGTCGATCCAGACCCGCATGATCACGCCGCTGGACGGATCGCGGAACCGCTCAGCCGTCGGCACCCAGCCCGGCTCGGGCTTGTGCGTCTGGGCGTGCCGCCCGCGGGAACCCCCGCCACGCCCGGAGCCCGGCGTATCGGGGACACCGGTGGGCGGGAGATCGGCCAGGGCCGCCGCGGCCTCCTCGGCATAGGCGGCGGCCAGCACGACACCGACCCGGTGGCGTAGGTCGTCCAGCTCCAGCCGACCCGCGGCGTAGTGCTCGCGCAGCAGCGCGACCAGGCGCTCGCGGTCGGCGTCTCCGAGCAGCGAGCGCCGTCCGGCCGGCGCACCGCCCCCGGGCTCGCTCATGCCGACGGCGTGACGATCACCGCGCTGCCGTAGGCGACGACTTCGGCGCGTGCCTTGCCGATCTCGGAGGAGTCGAAGCGCATCGCGATCACCGCGTTGGCGCCGAGC
>DATMOQ010000377.1:0-10742 GCA_035568195.1 Gemmatimonadales bacterium | reverse complement strand
ATGGAGTGGGCGTACTGCCGCACCAGCCGGCGCAGGTCACCGAGCCGGTGGCCGGTGCCGAACATCCAGAACGCGCGCTCCCGGAAGAGGAGACTGTCCCGCCCGGAGGCCGTGCCCGGATCCGGCAAGGCAGCCAGGTTGAAGCCCCCGTTATTCGCCTGATCGGCGCGCAGGTTGTTCAGGTCCGTGATCATCGTCGCGCCGCCAGCGGCCTCGGCCTCGATCAGCCGGGCCTCGATTCCCGTCGCGACCGCCACCGGAGACGTGCCCGGCGTGCCGACGTTGTACTTCGCCAGCACGTACAGCGGCGAGCTGTTGTCGAACCCCTTGCCGATCTGCGGCGCCACCACCCGCGGATCACCGGCTGTGCGGAAGTTCAGGCCCACCACGCCCTCCTGATCAGCCACCGAAAAGCGCGCGGTGCCGTTGGGCGCCTGGTTGTTGAACCAGTCGACACCGTTGAACTCACGGCCGTTGGCGTTCGAATGCACGGTATTGTAGGCAAAATTGGTGGGAATTCCCGCCACCTGGGCTGCGGCCGACACATAATCTCCGTCGTCCACGAGGGCCCGGGCCAGACCAATCCTCGCCATCCGGTTCTGCTCCACCGCCGCCGCGGTCGCGCCGGTGTCCTTCGCCAGCGACGTGTCGAAGCGCTGAATGGCGCGGGCCAGGATCTGCTTGGTGGTAATCGGAACGCCGTTCACTACGGCGCCTGAACTCGGGTCGCGCTCGTCGAACGGCACGCCCGAGCAGTAGTTCTCGGCGAACTCGATGTAGGTATAGCCCGCCAGGTTGAACATCTCCCCGACCCGGCTCGCCGGCGCCGGGGCGTACTGCTCGAGGGCGGTCGCCGCGTGCTCCGCGGTGACCCGTGCCTGGGACCAGTTGAAGAACACGCTGGTCAGGGTCGTGTTGGTCTCGGTGATGTTCCGCGAATCGTACTCGATCCGGGTCGGGAACGTTTCGGCGTCGAAGTACTCGTCCGACATCACGCCGCTCACCAGTACCTGTCCTTCGGTCCCGCCGTTGTCGCCGTCGTTGCCGAAAGCGAACGCGCCGATGGCCCCGGCGTAGGCGGCGATGGCGCCGTCCGAGTTCTGGACGCCGCCCGGCGCGATCACGTCGGGCGTCGCCACATTGAGCCAGTCGTTGCAGCCGACCGGCGCCAGCAGCAGGAGCCCGATCGCCAGGGGGGTCCCCAGGCGGCGGCCCATGGTTCGTGCCGTGTTCATGACGGTCTCCCCAAAGTAGTTGCTCATCGTGGCCCCCGGCTTAGAAGTGGACCGTCACGCGGAGCGCGACGGTGCGCACGGGAGGCGCGGTGAGGAAGTCGTCGGCGAGGTCGGACTGGCCGTTGCCGTTCACTTCGGGATCGATCCCGGTGTAGTTCGTCCACTTGAGCAGGTTACGGCCCGTAAGCGCGAACTGCATCGAGTTGGCCCCGATATACTGGGCCCACCGCTCGGGGGCCGTGTAGGTGATGGACACTTCCCGGAGCTTCAGGAACGTGCCGTCTTCGATGTAGCCCGCCTGCGTGCTGCCCAGGGCGGCCGTGGTGGCCGCGATGGCGCGGGCCTGGTCGAAGAGATTGTCATGCGGATTGTTGATCCCGGCGCAATTGAAGCCCGCGCCGGCGCAGCGGAACCGCTCGGTCAGGTTGTAGACCTTGTAGTCCCCGCGGTAGTCGAGCTGCCCGCCGATCCGGAGCCGGTTGTGGAGCAGGCTGACGCCGGCATTCAGCGTGATGACGGTCTTCGGAATCGAGGAGCCGAGGTAGACGGGTTTCGGCGTGACCGTGACCTCGTTCGCCTCGATGATCCCGTCGTGGTTCAAGTCCGAGAAGCTGGTGATGGCGCGGTCCCAGAACCCGAAGAGCGGGAAGCCGATGGAGTCGCGCTGCTCGCCCTGCACGATGGTTGGGATGCCTTTGCCGAGGGAAATCAGGGTGTTGATGTTGCGCGCGACGCTCAGGTTCCCGTCGACCGACACCGACGACGTGATGTCCTTCGCCGCCGTCAGGCCGACCTCCAGGCCTTTGTTCTGCGTGGAGCCGAGGTTCACGAAGCGGTTCAGTGCGATGCCCTGAGAGGGCGGCAACGGCACGTTCACGAGCGCGTCCGAGGTCTTCTTGTTGTAGTACGTGAGCTCGAGGTTCGCCACGTTCTTGAGCACGGTGGCGTCGAAGCCCAGGTCGACTTCCGACGAGCGCTCCGGCTTGAGGGCGGCGTTCCCGAAGGCCGTGAGCAGCACGCCGGGCTGGTCGGAGGCCCCGCTACCCCCCGCAATCGATGGGACCGGCGACGTCTGCGAGCTGAAGAACGCCAGCGCGGCGGTGTTGCCGGGCTGCTGACCCGAGGCGCCATACGCGGCCCGGAGCCGGAGGTTGTTCAGGAGCGGGCTCTGGGGGAAGAACGGCTCCTCCGAAATCACCCACGACCCCTGGATCTTGGGATAGTACACCGAGCTGACTTCGCTGCCGAAGGTGCTGTTCTTGTCGTTTCGGAGACCGCCCGTGATGTACACGCGGCCCCGATAGCCCACCTCTTCCTCGGCATAGCTTCCGAAGGTCACCGCGGCCGTCGTCTGCTCACTCGAGGTCCGGAGCGCACCACCCGTCAACGCGCGGCCGCCGGGAGGCAGGTTCTGCCCGTTGGACAGCACCTCGAAGAAATTGTCGTGGAGGTACTGGAAGCCCACCGAGGTCTTGGAGCTCAGGTCCGGGTTGATCGGAAGCGACGCCGTGGCGCCGAGATCTACCGTGTAGTGGTAGATGGTGGTCCGGTTGTCGTTGATCCGGCCCTGCCGGAAGTTGGAGAAGTTCGGTCCCTGGCCGCGATACTGCGTTTGGAAGTCGTTGCGGCCGGTGTAATCCATGCCGGCGGTGGCCCGCGCCGTGAGCCAGGGGGTCGGGATCCAGTTGCCGTTCAGCGAGCCGATCAGCCGGCTGATGTTCTGCTGGGTCGTGATCTGCGAAACGTCGCCGGGCAGGAAGAACCCGTACACGCTCGGCGAATTGGCGTACCCGGTGCCGAAGAGGCCGCTGGGCAGGAGCCCCGTCACGTTGTTGTCATTCTGCGGCAGGAGCGTGCTGCTCTGCACCACACCCAGGCTGCCGGTGACGTCGAGGGTCCGCGTCGCCTGCGCATGGATGTTCGACCGCAGGTTCACCGCCTGGAGCTGGTTGGGACGATAGACGCTGTAGTCCGGCGGGGCCGCGTACGCGGCCGTCAGCCGGGCGTACTCGGCGTCCGAAAGCCGGAGGGTGCCGATGTCATTCTTGTAGTCGCTCGAGAGGTAGTACTGGAGCTGGTCCGTCCCTCCGGAGAGCTGCAGCCCCGCCTGACCCGCGTATCCTGAGCCGATGGGGGAGGTCGCCGGGTTCTCGAGCACGTTGAAGGAGGTCAGGCTGTCGATCGCGCACGTCGGCGTAGCGCGGGTGGACGCCGCGAGGGTGCACTGGGTGATCTTGCGGCCCGCCGAGAACGTATCCGGCAGTACGTGACCCCAGCTGAAGTAGTTCGTCGGGTAGTCGCTCTTGTCGGTCAGGATGCCCATTTCGGAGAACGCGGTCCACTGGGTCTTCCCCGCGATGCCCCGCTTGGTGGTGATCCGGACCACGCCGTTGGCCGCCTGGGTCCCGTACAGCGTCGCCGCGGCCGGTCCCTTGATGATCTCGACGTCCGCGATGTCGTTGGGATCGATGTCGTCGATCCGGGAAGGCGACTGGCCGCCGGTGCCCACTGAAAGCGAGTTGTCGCCGGCCTCGACCTTGATTCCGTCCACATAGTAGACGGGCTCGTTCGAGAGCGAGATGGAGCTTTCGCCCCGGATGCGGATCCGGGTGCCCGTGCCCACCGAGCCGCCCGACTGCGAGACCGTGACACCGGACACGCGGCCGCTCAGCAGGTCGCCGATGTCCCGCATCGTCTGGTTCGCGGTGATCGAGTCGCTGTTCACCCGGCCGATGGGCGTCCCGCTCTCACGGGACCGCTGCTCGCCGGTGGGAGTTTCGACGATTTCGTCGAGGGTGATGGGGGAGCGGGTGAGGCCGAAGTCCGCCGTCACAGCCGTGTCCGCCACCTGCACGGTCACGGTCATGCTGGCGAACCCGATCGCGCTGGTGTGCAGCCGGTAGGTGCCCGGCGCCACGCCCGTAAAGACGTAGCGGCCTTCGCGGTTCGAGGTCGCGAACCGGTTGGTGGTCCCGAGCTGAATCCGGGCCGCCGCCAGGGGACTGCTGTTGAGCTGATCGGTGACCGTTCCCGAAATCCGGCCCTGTTGCGCGGCGGCGGACCGGCCCGCCAGCAGGAACGGCACCACGAACACCGCGGCCATCACGCGGAGGTGCCAACGATTTCTGCGCATAGTTTCCTCATCCTTAGGGGTTCGGTATGCCACAGGAATCGCCTTCGCGACCCCCATCCGGCATCCCGTTCGTGTCACTCGCCCGCTCAACATTTATCCGGGCGGCTTCGTACATCGAACGGGGCGCCTACATCGGTCGTGACAGGGCGCCAACCGGCGCTGCAGCGGGTACAACTGCCACACCACGGACGGTGCCACCAACGCCCTCCCGCGTCGGAGTAAACACCGCGAGCCGCCCGCAAACCGATGGGGCAAACGCGCGGCCCAACATCCCAGGTATGCTTTCAAGCGTCGGCGCCACCCAACGGCCTGAGAGGGCGAAGCCTTCGCGAACGGTCCAGAGGCCCGATCGAGTGTGACTGGTGTCACGCCCCGAGGTCCGCTATGGTTCTAGCGTAGCGCTATCGTGCGGCCCAAAAGGCGGAGTCGCAAGAGCGCCCCAGGGTCCGGTTTCTGCAATGTCCACCAAATTCCACATGTAGCATATTGCAACACTCCAAAATCCACGAACTTTTCGGCCGGTACCGAAAGGGCCCCCGTGCACTCCGCTCACCTTCGGCTGACGCTTTCCTTCCTCTTATTACTGACCGGTACGGCGTGCTCCACGCGCACCAAGGGAGCGGTCCCGGTGGAGAGTGCGCGGGAAGACGATGGCGCCGCTCAGCGCTCCCAGGGAGCGACGGCGGCGCCCGTTACGATCTACGAAATGGCGGACTTCCAATGCCCCGCCTGCCGGGCCTTCGCCCTGTCCGTCCTGCCCTCGGTGGAGCAGGACTACATCAAGACCGGAAAGGTGCATTGGATCTTCATCAACCTCCCCCTCGTGAACATCCATAAGAACACGATCCCCGCCGCCGAAGTGGCCATGTGCGCCGGGCGGCAAGGCAAGTTCTGGCCCATGCACGACCTCCTCTATCACCACCAGGACGACTGGGCCCAGCTCGACGCTCCCCTGCCGTACCTGCTGGGCCTGGGCGACTCGCTCCACCTTTCCCGAGCCGCCCTCACGTCGTGCGTGACGACCCACGCCACCCGGGCCGCCATCGATGCCGACGCAGCGGCGTCGAACCGCGCCGGCGCCCATGTCACACCGACCTTCTATATAGAAGGAGGCCTTCTGGAGGGGGCCGCACCCTATCCGGAGTTCCGCAACGTCCTCGATTCGATCTACGCGGCGAAGACCACTCACACCGGCTCCTGATGGCACGGCGGCCGTCCCTCTGGTACCGGCTGGGCATGAGGGCGGCAGCGGGTGCCGCCCCCCTGGCGGCACGGTTCAGCCCCAAGCTGGCGCGGGGACTCGAAGGACGTCGTGAGCTCACCGCCCGGCTCGTCACCTGGGGGGCCGCGCATCGCGAGCTGCAGCGCCCCCTCATCTGGATGCACGCCCCGTCGGTGGGCGAGGGGCTGCAGGCCAAGCCCGTCCTGGAAATGCTGCGCTCCACCCATCCGGACTGGCAGCTGGCCTACACGTTCTTTTCGCCGTCCGCCGAGCGCCTGGCGCGAAGCCTCCCCGTCGATGTCGCCGATTACCTGCCGTGGGACCGCCCCGCGGCCGTGCGGAGCGCGCTCGACGCCCTCAAACCCACAGCACTCGTGTTCTCGAAACTCGACGTCTGGCCCGAGCTGACCCTCGGCGCCGCGGCCCGGGGCGTGAAGCTGGGTCTCATCTCGGCGACGGTGTCACCCACCAGCTCCCGGTTGTCCTGGCCTGCACGGAGCTGGGCCCGAACCGCCTATGAGGCTCTGGACCGGATCGGGGCGATCAGTGAGGACGATGCGTCACGGCTGGAGCTCCTGGGGACCCGCCGATCGGCGCTGACCGTAACCGGCGACACCCGCTACGACAGCGTGC
Source organism: Gemmatimonadales bacterium (assembly GCA_035568195.1). GTDB lineage: Bacteria > Gemmatimonadota > Gemmatimonadetes > Gemmatimonadales > GWC2-71-9 > 40CM-2-70-7. The sequence continues at coordinate 4,519 of DATMOQ010000377.1, read as the reverse complement.
TGGAGCGGGTGGAGCGGCTCGACCCGACCAGCGACGCCCTGACCCGGCTCGAGGTACCGAAAGGCGGCGCCTTCACCGTGGTCGCGGGGTCCACCTGGCCCGCCGACGAAGCGGTCCTGCTCCCGGCGTTCGCGGACTTTCGCGCGCAGGTGCCGAGCGCGCGACTGGTGCTGGCGCCGCACGAACCCAATCCGGATCACCTGGCCGGCATCGCGACGAGCGCGGCCGCCGCCGGACTCCCCCGCCCGGTCCGGCTCTCGCAGCTCTCCCCGGGTGGCGGGGTGCCCCTGGTGGTGGTGGACCGGGTCGGTCTACTCGCCGATCTGTACGCAGTGGCGGACGTGGCGTACGTGGGAGGCGGATATCATCGCGCGGGCCTGCACTCGGTGCTCGAGCCCGCGGCATTCGCGGTACCGGTGATCGTGGGCCCGCGGTGGCAGATGAGCCGGGATGCAGGCTTGCTGCTGGGCGCGGGAGGCGCGGCGGCGCTGCCGGAAGACGGGCGCAAGCCGCTCCTGGCGCGGTGGTCGGTGTGGCATCACGACACCGCCGCGCGGCGGGCGGCGGGGCTCGCGGCGCGGCGGGTGGTAGAGGAGGGACGGGGCGCGGCGGAGCGGACCGCCGAGCTGGTGCGCGACCTTCTGGGTTAGTGCGTGGCCGCCGGGGCCGGCGTCCCCGCCGGCGCGACGATGACCCCTTCGAACGTCACCGACCGCGGAGACAGGAACCCAGCGCTGAGCACGGTGAAGAGCAGATCACTCCACCGCATCCGCGACCGGATCCGCACCTGCGCCAGGCTGGTGCCGGTGCCGACCTGCCCCGACAGCAGGTCATCGAGGTTCGGCTGGCCGCTGTCGAACAACCCCCACATCACGAACACCGGGTGCTTGGTGACCGCGAACGGCGTGCCGGTGGCGGGCGCCTGCGCGGCGTCCGCGAGGGATACGGGCACGCCCAGATGCGTGGCGTCGTAGGTGATGGCACATCCGCCGGTGCCCAGCAGGAGGGCGCACGCGGCAAGGGTGGTCAGGGGTCGCACAGGTCTCCCGAAAGTATTGGGGCGCGCCGCCTGCGGCGCGCCCCAAAGGTATCGACGGCACTCGTGAATGTGAACCGGCTTACATCCCCATCGGCACTTTCAGCGCCAAATGGGCGCCGATGCCGAATGTGCTGACGTTGATGTTGCCGCCAGGGGTACTGATCTGACTATGGTCGTAGGCGATGTGCACGCCCAACATCCCGAAGCCGACATTGGCCCCCACGACAAAGCCGAACTTGGTGCTGGCGCTCGATCCGGCGAGGCCGCTCTTGTAGTACCGCACGCCAGGGGAGACGTAGGGCTCGATGCTGATCCCGGGCATGGGGAGCGTCACGCCGATCCCGACGGCCCCAGTCAGCACGGTGAGGCCGGAGTCCGCGGACGTGTGCGCCGCACCGCCTTGCACGTTGATCTTCACCGGCACCAGCGGTCCGCCAATGACGCGGAACGCCACGTCCCCGCCGAACGACGTCATTTTCTCGGCGCCCGACGGACTGGGACTGAAGCTCGCGACACCCGCCGTGACCGACAGTGTGCCCAGACCGAGTGTGGCGCGGCCGCCGAAGGCGCTCCCGCCGCCGAAGTAATTGCTGTTCGGCTTTCCATAGTCGCCGCTGATGGTGAGCCCGGTGCCGCCCGTCGGACTATTCCACACCGGCATGCCGATCCACTGGGCTGACGCGGGCGCCGCACCGCCGACCGTCAATGCAACCAAGAGCCAATTGCGCTTCATGAGAGCCCTCCGCTCAGGTGAATGCGTCTCTGACCCGACCAACGGTAGGAAGTCACTCCGGGAAAAGCAACAACTGGACGGTCAAACGGTTCGACGGCTAGAAGCTCAAGCGAGGGAGAGCTCCTAGCCGTCTAACCCCACTAACCAGCCCGTCCTGTACCCTGCGGCCCCGCGGGGAGTTCCCCTAGTGCCAGAGCGACAGGCCGACCCGCGCCCCGATCGCCAGCTCGTTCGGCGCGCCCTTGCTGGCGTTCTTGAATGTGTTCCGGACGAACGCCTCCAGGCGGATGGCGCCGGATTCGTATGGCACGCGGGTCCCGATGCCGCCGTTCAGCGAGAACTGGGTGACACTCCCCCCGCCCCCGCCCACGCTCAACAAGTTCAGCCCGGCGCCGGCCGTCAGGTACATCCCCTGCTTGTACGTGCCGGACCCCATGTTGAAGAGGAAGTTCAGATCGGGTGCGAGCACCAGCAGGCTGTTTCCCCCGGCCGCCAGGGACTTGCTGTCGTAGCTCAGCCCGATGCGCGGCTCGACGACCAGCGTCTTGCTGGTCACGAAGCCGAGGCGAAGATCGACCGGTGTGCCGATGACGAAGTGGGATTGGCTGACGCCGTTCAGCGAGTAATTCCCGTAGTACAACGTGAGGTCCGCGCCGAACTCATGGGCGGGCATGGCCATCCCGCCGTGCTGCGCCACGGCCAGGGCCGGGGCCAGCGACAACCCTGCGACGACCAGGGCTCTGCCGAACGCTCTACGCATACTTCCCCCTCCAGTGGAGTGAGTGTGCGGGTCGATCGACGGCGGTACTACGGTTAATAAATGGAACGCGGCGAGTCAAGCGTTTTGGGCGCTTCCGGCGACGACGCGGACGACATCGGAGAGAACCTGCAGGAAGCCCCCCCGCACCGCGAAGCGGTGCGCGGCTCCCCCCTGGCGGACGGTCAGGATGCCGTCCCCCAGGAGGGTCATGAACGGCGCGTGCCGCGGGAGAATGCCGACTTCCCCGTCGAAGGCGGGCGCCACGATCTGATCGGCCTCGCCGTCGAACACCGACTGCTCCGGGGAAATCACCAGGACGCGCATCAGGCCGACGCCATCTTCTTGGCCTGGGCCACCACGTCGTCGATCCCGCCCTGCATGTAGAACGCCTGCTCGGGCAGTGAATCGAATTCCCCCGACACCACGCGCTCGAACGAGGCCACGGTGTCCTCGAGCTTCACGTACTTGCCCTCGAGACCCGTGAACTGCGACGCCACGAAGAACGGCTGCGAGAGGAAACGCTGCACCCGGCGCGCACGTCCCACCAGCGTCTTGTCCTCTTCGGAGAGCTCGTCCATCCCCAGGATCGCGATGATGTCCTGCAGATCCTTGTAGCGCTGGAGAATCCGCTGGACCTCGGTGGCCACCCGGTAATGCCGCTCGCCGAGGTACTGCGCGTCCAGAATCCGCGAGGACGACGCGAGCGGATCCACCGCGGGGTAGATGCCGAGCTCCACGATCTGCCGCGAGAGCACGACGGTCGCGTCCAGGTGCGAGAACGCCGTGGCCGGCGCCGGATCGGTCAGGTCGTCGGCCGGCACGTAGATGGCCTGCACCGACGTGATCGACCCCTTCTTGGTCGACGTGATCCGCTCCTGCAAGGCACCCATCTCGGTGGCCAGTGTGGGCTGATATCCCACCGCCGACGGCATCCGGCCGAGCAGCGCGGACACCTCGGAGCCGGCCTGCGTGAACCGGAAGATGTTGTCGATGAACACCAGCACATCCTGGCCTTCGACGTCCCGGAAATACTCGGCCACGGTGAGTCCGGTAAGGCCCACGCGGAGGCGGGCGCCGGGCGGCTCGTTCATCTGGCCGTAGATCAGGGAGCAGGAGTCGATGACGCCCGACTCCTTCATTTCCAGGAAGAGATCGTTGCCTTCACGGGTCCGCTCGCCCACGCCGCAGAACACCGAGCGGCCGCCGTGGCCCAGGGCCACGTTGTGGATGAGCTCCTGAATGATGACGGTCTTGCCCACGCCGGCGCCGCCGAACAGCCCGATCTTGCCGCCCTTCACGAAGGGAGCGATCAGGTCGACGACTTTGATACCGGTTTCGAAGACTTCGGTCTTGGGCTCGAGATCCACGAACTTCGGGGTCTCCCGGTGAATCGGCCACCGCTCAGCCGACGCTGGGATTGCCGGGCCCTCGTCCACAGGCTCGCCGAGGACGTTCAGAATCCGCCCCAGCGCCGCTTTGCCGACCGGCACGGTGATGGGGCTGCCGGTATCGAGCACCGGCATCCCGCGCACCACGCCGTCGGTGGAGCTCATCGCCACGGCGCGGGCCTGGTTCCGACCGATGTGCTGCTGCACCTCGGCCACCAGCCGCCCACCGCTGTGCTCCACCACCACCGCGTTATAGAGCTCGGGGATGTGCTCGGGCTCGAACTCGACGTCGAGCACCGGGCCGATGACCTGCACCACGCGGCCGATGTTCTGTTTCTTCTCCCCTGCGGGCTTTTTCGGTGCGGCTCTAGTCTTCGTCGCCATTAGAATCCTGTGTTGAGCCGTCAGCTGTCAGCCATCAGCCATCAGCAATCTGCTGACGGCTGAACGCTGATGGCTGTCAGCTATCCGTTAAGGGCCGCCGCTCCACCCACAATTTCCGCCAGCTCCTGCGTGATCTGTCCCTGCCGCGCCCGGTTGTACGTCCGCTTGAGGATGTCGAGCATCTCACCGGCGTTGTCGGTCGCGTTCTTCATCGC
>DATMOQ010000376.1:0-4738 GCA_035568195.1 Gemmatimonadales bacterium | reverse complement strand
CTCACTGGGCTGCGCGTTGCTGCACCCCGCCAGCTCGTTGGGCGAGCGGGCCGGCGCCGAGCCGGAGATATAGACGTAGACGTTGTCCGCGTCCTTGGGATCCACCAGCAGGGTGTGCGTGTGGGACCCGCGGCAGGTCTGGACGTTGGCGATGTACTTCGGATTCGCGATGTCCGTGATGTCGAAGATCCGGAGGCCGCGAAGGCGCTCTTTGCTGACGGTGTCCTTCACGCCGCCGGTGCCGCAATCCAGCCGGCCGCCGCTCCCCTCACCGGAGACGAAGAGCAGCGTCTTGTACACTGAGACGTCGCTCTGCGAGGCCGGGCACTGTTCTTTGGTCTTGAGCGTCGGATGCTCAGGATTGCTGATGTCCCAGACCTGATAGCCGTTGTAGTTGCCCTGAATCACGTAGCTGCCGAGGAACGCGAGATCCGAGTTGGTGCTGTGCAGGAAAATCGAATCGGGCGAATGGGTGTGGGACACGACGCGGAGGTTCCAGGCTGCCTCCCCGGCGTTCCAGAGGCCGGACTTGAGGCCCACCCGCGGGTCGGGATTCGGGTTGGTGCGGCTCATGTCGGCCGCCGGCACCGGCACCCCGTAGGGGACCGGATGCGAGCAGGCCGCCAGGATGCCCAGGAGCCCGGCGGCGACCAGCAGCCGGGGTGAGATACGAGGGTGAGGCGTGACGAGCATGGTATGGGTCCTTGGGTACGGTGTGGGTCCTGCGACGGCCGGCAAACGTCCGGTCACTGCGAATGTCCGGTAAAGAGCTCGTCGATCGTGAGCATTTTTTCCATGCGCGCGATCTCGGTGGTCTGATCGACGTTGATGTCCGAGGCCACCTTGAAGACGATGTCATCCAGGGCGGCGCCGTAGGATCCAAACAGGTCCTTGACCATCTGCACGGCGCCCTTGTGATGCTGGATCATGTCGCGCAGGAACAGACTGTCGAAGTCCGGTCCCTTGGCCTGGTGCAGGGCGTCCATCTGGGCCGGGCTGAGCATGCCCGGCATCAGCATGTCCTGCTCGACGCCGTTCACCTTCATCCGCATCCCGGTGGCGCGCGGCTCGGGCACCACCTGGTTCCGGTCGCGCAGCCATCCCTGCAGAATGCGGATCTCGTCCCGCTGGGCGTTCATGATGCGCCCGCAGAGGGTCTTGATCGGGGAGCTGGCCTGGTTCGAATCGGCCCACCCCGCCATCACGATCGCCTGTGCGTGATGGAAGATCATGCCCGACATGAAGTCGATGTCGGCCTGCGTGTACGGATGGCGGATACTGTCGGCCCGGGCGCGCGCGATGGCGGCGGCCTGACCCTGGGGCGGTTCCGGAGACGTGCTGGCGTGGTTGGCACCGCAGGCCGCCACCGCGGCCAGGACGAGCGCGCCGGCCAGGCGGGCAGAAGACGACGTGTTCATCTCGGGCACTACTCCTCGCAGCATGGAACAGTTTCGGGGCGGGGGGCGGCGCCCGGCCCGTGGAGAGAGAGAAGATGCGCGCTGGTCCGCCGGGGCGGAAGGTCTCCTTCCGCCGGTTCCGTTTTTCCGGGAACGCGGTAATATCCTACCCCTGTCACCTATGCACCGTCGCCGCCTCCCTTCGTCCTTCGCGCTCTTCGCCGCCCTGCTCGGTGGCACCGCCGCCGCACCCACCATCCTGGCGGGGCAGGGAGCGCCCGCGGCGCCTTCGCCGGCCGATGTGGCGTTCATGTCTGGAATGATCGGTCACCACGCGCAGGCGGTGCTGATGGCCGGCTGGGCCGTGAGCCACGACGCGAGCCCCACCCTCCAGACCTACTGCCGCAAGGTGGTCGTTTCGCAAAGGGACGAAATCCACCTCATGACCCGGTGGCTGGACGAGCATCACGAGCCGCTTCCGGACAGCACCCTGATGTACGGGCGCTCCATGCCGGGCATGGGACCGATGCTGATGCCGGGCATGCTGACGGCGGCGGAGCTGGCGCGGCTCGATAGCGCCCGGGGACCGGATTGGGACCGGCTCTTTCTCGAGGACATGATCCGCCACCATCAGGGCGCGATCACGATGGTGCAGCAGCTCTTCAACACGCCGGGCGGCGGTAAGGGCCTGGTCTTTCAATTCGCCACCGACGTCAGCGCCGATCAGACCGCCGAAATCGGTCGGATGCGGCAGATGCTGATGACGCTTCCGTGATGTTCCCTTCCAACCTGGAGCAACCCGTGTTTTCTGGTTCTCTGTTCCGCCGGGCCGCGCTGGTGTCCGGCCTGGTATTGACCGCTTTTTCCGCGGCGGCCGCGCAGGCGCCGGCGCCCGATCCCCGCGTCGGCCTCAAAGCCGGCGTCGCGGATGCCGGGCAGGCCGCCTGGAACATGCGTCTGGTCTCGGCCACGGCCCGGCCCGCGGGCTTCTTCGACGCCGCCGATCTGGGCGACTTCGGCTTCATGGACTCCGACCTCGCCTTCGACGGGAAGTACGTCATTCAGGGGAACTTCGCCGGAGTTCTGATCTGGGATGTGAGCAATCCCGCCCAGCCGGCGTTGGTCACGAGTCTGGCCTGTCCCGGCTGGCAGAACGATGTCTCCGTCTACCGGCACCTGCTCTTCGTGTCGGTGGAGTCGACCGACAGTCACCAGGACTGCAGCGGCGCGCACATCCAGGATACGGTGAGCGCCGACCGCGTCCGGGGCGTCCGCATCTTCGACATCACGGATATCCAGCATCCCAAGATCATCACCAACGTGCAGACCTGCCGGGGCTCGCACACGCATACGCTGGTGACCGATCCCAAGGACACGGCCAACGTCTACATCTACGTGTCCGGGTCGTCCTTCGTGCGCTCGCCCAATGAGCTGGCCGGCTGTTCTTCGCTCGATCCGGCCAAGGATCCGAACAGCGAGCAGTTCCGCATCGAGGTGATCCGGGTTCCGCTGGCGCATCCCGAGCAGGCAAAAGTCGTCAACAAGCCCGCGATTCTGACCGGTCTGATGCAGGCGGGCACTCATCCTGAGGCCGCGGTGGACCTGGCCCGGCAGAAGCAGCGCGTGGATTCGGCGCGCGCCGCGGGCGGCTTCATCGTCAAGATGGACGGCTCCGATCGGGTCGTCGGGCCGCGGTTCATCCGTCCGCTGCTCGACAGTATCGTCAAGGCGCGCGACGGCACCGGCGTGCCCACGGCAGCCGATACGGCCGCGCTGCGGGCGGGGTTGCAGGGGATCGTCGACGCGATGATGGGCGTCAACAACGCCGCCGGCCCCCGGCCCGGGCCGGTGCAGTGCCACGACATCACCGTCTATCCGGCCATCGGCCGGGCGGGTGGCGCGTGCGGCGGGTACGGCCTGCTGCTCGACATCAGCGACCCCGCGCATCCGCGCCGGCTCGCGGCCGTGGCCGATTCGAACTTCTCCTTCTGGCATTCGGCGACGTTTTCAAATGACGGCTCGATGATCCTGTTCAGCGACGAGTGGGGCGGCGGGCTCGCCCCCCGCTGCCGCGCGACTGACGATCCCCGGTGGGGCGCGGACGCACTGTTCCGGATCAAGGACTCGACGCTGACCTTCCAGGGTTACTACAAGATGCCCGCGGCGCAGACCGAGCAGGAAAACTGCGTCGCGCATAACGGCTCACTCATCCCCGTGCCGGGGCGGACCATCATGGCGCAGGGCTGGTACCAGGGCGGCGTTTCGGTGTTCGACTGGACCGACCCGGCGCACCCGAAGGAGATCGCGTTCTTCGACCGCGGGCCCATGGACTCGACCAAGCTGGTGAGCGCCGGCTCGTGGTCGGCGTACTGGTACAACGGAGTGCTCGTGAGCTCCGAAATCGGGCGCGGACTCGACATCTTCGAGCTGACCCCGAACGCCCTGCTCACCCAGAACGAGATCGATGCCGCCAAGCTGGTCCACGTGGCTCAGCAGAATGTGCAGGACCAGCAGAAGACGGTCTGGCCCTCGAGCCCGGTGGTGGCGCAGGCCTATCTCGATCAGCTGGCCCGCTCCGGGATGACGGCGGCCCAGGTCTCCGAGACCCGCTCCGCCCTCGCCAAGGCGGAGAAGGCCACGGGAGCCGCCCGGAAGACGGCCCTGACCAAACTGGCGTCTCAGCTCAACACTTCGGCGGCGGCGGCAGGTGATCCGGCGAAGGTCCGGGCCCTGGCCGCGGTGGTGACGGGTCTGGCGAACGCCAAGCCCTGAGCAAACGGTGTATCGGGACGGCCCCGCCCCCAACGGGTGGGGCCGTCTCATTTCGTGCAACGCCGCGCTGGGAGGGTCCGTAAGAGGTGGTGACGACGCATATTCCCGTTGTTCCCCGAACCCGAGGCTCTTCGTCATGAAGCGCAACACCCCACGTGCCGCATCGCTTCCCGCCGTCGTCCTGTCCCTCGCCATCGTCTCACTCGGCGCCGCCCGCGCCGCCGGCCCCGATCCCGTGTCGGGCCTGGTGTGGCGCAACATCGGTCCCTTCCGCGCCGGCCGCGTGTCCGCGGTCTCGGGCGCGGTGGGCGAGGCGGGCGTGTTCTACGCCGGGTTCCCCACCGGCGGGCTCTGGAAGACGTCGAACGCCGGCACGACCTGGGTGCCCATCTTCGACGCCGTCACCACCACGTCCTCCATCGGCGCGGTGCAGGTGGCGCCGTCGGATTCGAGCGTGGTGTACGTCGGCACCGGCGACATGCCGACGGGCGGCAACATTAATGAAGGAGACGGGGTCTACAAGTCGACCGACGCGGGGAAGACCTGGCAGCACATCGGTCTCGAGGACT
>DATMOQ010000375.1:0-3044 GCA_035568195.1 Gemmatimonadales bacterium | reverse complement strand
GGAAGACGGTGGCGCGGGCGAAGTGCCGGTTGTTGCCCCGCATGCTCATCAGCTTGTCTTCCTCGGTCATCGCGTCGGTGGGATAGGAGACCAGGATCTCCTCTCCGCCGAGGAAGAACGGGCTGGCCTTCTGCGCCTGTGGCGACAACATCTCCATCCGCCACATGTCCTTGGCTAGGGGCGGCACGGTGACGAGATCGTGCTCCTCGACGTAGGCGATCGCCTCGCGGGCCAGGTCGCGAACCAGCGTGGTCTGCTGACCCGGCGGGACGTTGTCCTGCTTGACCCGCTCGAGCGCCGCGCGCCAGTCGTCGCCGAGCCCCATGTCCCGCGCCGCTTTCCGCATTTCCGCCTGGCACCAGGCGAACTCGCGCCGGGCAATAGCGATCAGCTCGTCAGGGGTGTACGGGATCATCTCGCGCTTGAGGTCGGTCAGGAGGCCATCCCGGCCGATGGGCAGGCCCACGATCGGCTCGTCATCCCCGGGCTTCCACCCCACCAGGTCCTGGCGGAGTGTCTTCCCATAGGCATCGAGCGCCGAGTCGGCCTTCTGATAGGGCTCCTTCGCCCACCAGGTGAAGAGCGGATCGTACCCGTCGTAGAACTTGTACCAATGGGAGAGCGTCTCACGCAGAGTCCTAAGAATCTCCCAGGCATGATACGCCCGAACGCGTGTCGGCCCGCCGAGCGAGTCGCCCACCGCCTTGTTCGGGTTCCCTGACCCCGGGCGTCCTGAAAGGACAGGTAAGCCCGGGGATACCGCGATGCTGAACGACGACACCCGGGCCGCGAGCCACGCCAGGGTGCGCCCGGCCGCTGGAGGATCCACGAACTCGAGGCGGCGGCGCGCGTCCTCGAGCGCAAAGATCGTATCGGCGAATGGGATCAACGGCTTCACCTCAGCAATCCGCCGCTCCTCGCGATCGAGCAGGGCCTGCTCGTGCACCACCTCGGCGTGCAGGAGTATCCAATCCACGCGGCCATCCTCGCTCAACTTGGCGAAGTCGATGCTGCCGAGCTTCTGGAGCCAGGCCCCATAGAAGTCCCGCAGCATCAGACGCCGTTCGGGCGAGTAGTCGTCGTCGTATCGTCTGCCGAGCGCGTCGCGATCCGCCGAGTAGCGGGCCACGACATCCCGCAGCTCGCTGGTGGCCGCGGGCGCCGGGGGCGCGAGATCGGGGACATACGCCACGCCGCGCGGCGTGATGGGCTGCTGCGCCCTGGCGCCCGCGGCCGCGGCCCCGAGCATCAGCAACGAGAGCATCCGCGCGTTCATGCCGGCCTCCGGCTCAGCTGGTCCTGGATCAGCTTCTTCATCTGTGCCAGCTCCTCTCCCTCGAGCTCGAGCCGCGGCGGACGAACCCGCGCGCTCCCCTTTCCCAGCTCCTGCTGCACCAGCTTGATCAATTGAACGAACTTCGGGACCGTGTCGAGCCGGAGGAGAGGAAGAAACCAGTCGTAGAGCGCCCAGGCCTCCTGCGCCTTTCCGGAGATCGCGAGATCGAAGAGGCGGACCGTCTCGACCGGAAGCGCGTTGACCAGCCCCGCCACCCAGCCCACCGCGCCCATCGCCACACTTTCCACCACCACGTCGTCCATCCCGACCAGAATCCGGATCCGCTCCCGCAGGGCCGACCGGATGGCGGCCACGCGGCGGACGCTGCCGCTCGACTCCTTGATCGCGTGCAGGTTGGGATACCGGGCGCAGAGCGCCATCAGTTGTTCGGGTGACACGTTCACGCCGTACGCGATGGGATTGTTGTAGAGCATGCAGGACAGGCCGGTCGCACCCAACACCCGCCCGTAATGCGCCTCGGTCTCCCGCCCGTCACCGACGTACACGTACGCCGGCAGCGCCATCAAGGCGTCGCATCCCGCCTTTTCGGCGGCCTTGGCCAAGGCCACGCATTCGGACGTCGCGAGTCCGGCGATCCCCGCCACCAGGTACCCGCGGGAGCCCATTGCCTCCCGGCAGGTTTCCAGGATGCGGACCTTCTCGGCCGTTGTCAGCGTCGCCGATTCTCCGAGAGAACCCAGCGCGACGATGCCCCGGCACCCCGAGTCCAGCATCCACCGCACGTGGGCGGCGAGCGCGGGCTCGTCGATGGTCAGGTCGGGCTTGAAGGGGGTGGTGATCGCGGGCAGCACGCCCGCCCAGTCACGTTGTTGCATCGGATGACTCCAGTAGGGATGCCAGGGACGCCAACGGCGTCGGAACGAGAGGCGTACGGACGGAATCTGGGGCCCAGCCGTACAAGGCGTGCAGCGCGGCGCCGCACACCCTGCCCTGGCACGGACCCATGCCGACCCGAGTGTACAGCTTGGCCTGGCGCAGGGACCAGGACGGGTCGAGGGCGCCGAGGGGGACGTCCTCACACCGGCAGATGATGCTTTCTGGAGGAGGGAGCTCCGGGGACGAAATCCGGAACGCGGCGTCGAGCCGGCGGGCATATGCGCGCCCGGCATTCCGGGCCCGGGCGAGCGCGGAGGGCACCGGACACGCCGCGGCATCGAGTCCCGCGATCTCGCCCTCCACCAGCGCCAGGTCCACGCCGCCCACGCCCGTCGGCTCACCGGCGCACCAGATGCCGGTCCGGGACGTGCGCTGAAACTCGTCCACGATCACCGATCCGTTCCGGACTTCGCACCCCGCAAACCGGGCCAGCTCGGTGTTCGGCACCAGACCCGCGGCGGCACCCAGAATGTCGACCGCTTCGGTCCACCTGCGGCTCCCGGACGCGAAGATGGCCTCGCGAACTCTGCCGTCACCCGCCGCCGAGACGACGTGCGTGCCCCACCGATAGCGCGTTCCCAGGAACGCCGCCCGGTAGCGAAGCCCCTGCCACAGGTCCGCGGGACGCGTCAACAGCGACGCCGAGAACCGGAGGACATGGGATGCGGCGGTACGGTCGGCCACAATCACGAGGTGCGCGCCCGCCATCGCCAGCGCCGCCGCGACGGGGAGAATCAGCGGGCCCGCGCCTGCCAGGGCCACCCGCTTCCCGGCCAGGGACGTGCCCGACTTGAGCAACGCCTGCACCCCG
>DATMOQ010000374.1:0-2787 GCA_035568195.1 Gemmatimonadales bacterium | reverse complement strand
CAACCGGATCCCCAGGACCGAGCCTGCCGCCAGCGGGGTCCGGACGGTCGCCGCCCCGGTGAGCCGGGCATAGCCGTTTACGTCGTAGCGATTGCTGGCGATGACGCCCGGCCCGGGCACGCGGTAGACCACGCCGCCCTTCGCGCCCAGCGACGCCGTCCAGGTCGTGCGCCCCCGTTGCGAGACGTCCGTGAACCAGGGCCCCGCCTCGATGGTCCCGGCATCATCCCACATCCGGCGGTCGAGGTACCCGACGTCGGTGGTGGACATCCACTCGAGATCGAAACCCGAGTGGGGCGCGGTCCGGGCGAACGCCTGCCGCGAGAGATCGCGATCCCAGCGGAGCAGCGCCCCGGCGCGGCCTTCCACGTCCCACGCCGATATAGTCGTGACTTCCCGCGGGCGCCGGAGCCCCACCGGATTCACCAGGGTGAACTCGAAGCCCCACGGGTGATCAGCGTCGCTGCGCAGATCCCGCGACAGCACGCTCGTACCCCGGTCGAAGATCCCAGCGTAGTTCTCGCGCTCGTGCAGGCCGACCACCAGTCCACCCTCATCGTTGTACCAGACCGTGGGCCGGAAGCCCTGCACCAGCGAATCCCGGCGCACCGGCTCGCGGGTCGGATCGTCGAGCGTGAACTTCACCGCCTCCCGGCCCGTGAGGAACTTGGGCTCATAGTTGTTGAGGTAGTTCCAGTCGTGGGTCCGCATCCGCGGGTCGAGTGTCAGCCGGCCCGGCTTCTTGGCCGAGACGAACTCGACGCGCTCCACGGCGGGCTGCCCCGTGGCGCGGGCGTAGATGGTGTCCGCGTCGCCGACCTCCACCGGCAGCATGCCGTCCCCCAGGCGCTCGATGGTCACCGCCGTGCGCCACTTCCCGTCGGGCCGCTGTGTCCGTTCGACGCTCGAGAGCTTGTAGTCGAAGATCGGCACCCCGTGCAGCCACTGCCCGAAGAACCATCCCAGGTCCTGGCCCGAGACTTCCTCGCAGACGGCCCGGAAGCGCGCCTCGTTCACGTGCTTGAGCTTCCAGCGCTCGAAGTAGGTGTGGAGGATCTTCCGCATCGTGGCGTCCCCCACGATGTAGCGCAGCTCCTCGTAGAAGAGCTGTGCTTTGTTATAGATCATGAGGTTGTAGATGGTGAAGTCGTGGTAGCGCTCGCTCACCAGCGACACCGGCTCGCTCCAGCCGTCCAGATCCAGCGGCAGGAGAAAGCGATCGAGCCCGTTGTAGCTGGGAGCGCCGCCGTGGGTCTCGAAGTACCAGCCAGTCTGGAAGCTGGTGAACCCCTCGTCGAGATAGCCCTCCCGCCACTCATTGTTGGCGAGCTGACCCATGGTATACATGTGCCCGCCCTCGTGCAGGATCAGGCCCTGCCCCGCGTCCCCGTCCATGATCATCATCGGGAACTCGGTGCCCCCGCCCTCGATGCGGTGGACGTTGGTGAGCTGCGGCCACTGGTACTTCCCATAGGTGGAATCGAGCCACGCCAGGGCGGTCTCGGTGCGCTTCACCGCGATCCCGTTCCCCCACGTGGTCCGGTCCTGCGGCTGATAGAGCACGTGCACGGCCGCGTCCCGGTACCGGCCCTGCTCGTACACGTAGTGCGGGTTGAGAGTGAACGCGAAATGGTGCACGTCGCGCGCCACGAACCGGACCGTCTTCCGCCCCGCCGGCGGCGTCGCGCACGCGTACGGCCCGCCGCCGTAGTAGTCCCGCTGATAATCCACCGGCTCGGCCGGATTGGCCCGGGCCCGCTCCCACCCCGGATCGCCGCACACCGGCACCCCCGTGGCGCCCACGACCTGATCGTCGGGAAGCTCGAGGCTCACGTCGAACGTTCCGAACTCGCCGTAGAACTCGCCGGGCGGATACACCGGGTGATCCTCCCAGCCATACTGGTCGTAGACCACGACCTTGGGGTACCACTGCGCGAAATCGTAACGCCGGGTCTTGGGGTCGCGCCCCTGGCGGCGCGGCAGCGTCGACGTCCGGGCCTGCCACTCGATCTCCACCGTCATCTGGGCGCCGGGGGGCAGCGGACGCGGCAGGGTCCAGTGCGCGATGGTCGAGTCGGGCGCGTACGGATAACTCGGCGCCCCGGCCTCCCCCATCAACTGCGACCGCGTGATCCGCTCGAACGCGTAGTCGGGGTCCTTCATGTGCTGGTAGCGCTCGACCCCCGAGGCGGAGTCGTACGCGGCCCAGCGGGACCCGGGACGGAACGCGTTCAGGTAGTCGTGCACACAGAAGTCGTGCAGGGTATCGGGCGACTGGTTGACATAGACGATCCGCTCGCGGGCCGTGAGCACGCCCGTGGTCTCGTCGAGGGATGCGTCGATGGTGTACGCCACACGCTGCTGCCAGTAGCGCGGGGTCGGCTGCGAATCCTGCGTGACGGTCGCCGTGACTGCGATGAGGAGAAGGAGCATATAAGGAAAAAGTAGTGGAACCCGGGCGGGTCCGCTCGGGTAGAGACCTGCTCGCTGACGTTTTTCGAACTCCTCGCTTATTCCGCTGGGGATTAACGCTGACCGAAGAATTTCTCGCCGAGATACGCCGAACGTTGCGGGGTCGCTACGAAGTGGAGCGCCCGCTGGGACGCGGCGGCATGGGTCTGGTCTATCTCGCGCGCGACGTCCGCCTCGCCCGCCCCGTCGCCATCAAGGTCCTCCCGGCCGAGCGGGCCGCGAGCCCGGTGCATCGGGAGCGGTTCCTCCGCGAGGCGCGCATTGCGGCCCGGCTGTCGCACCCGCACATCGTTCCCATCTTCTCGGTGGGCGAGG
>DATMOQ010000373.1:0-19874 GCA_035568195.1 Gemmatimonadales bacterium | reverse complement strand
ACCCGTGCGGCATCAGGGACGGGTTCTCCACCAGCTCGCGGACGCCGTCGGTCTTGTAGACGTGATACTCTACATTGGGAACGGTGGAGATCAGGTCGAGATCGAACTCCCGCTCCAGGCGCTCGCGGACGATCTCCATGTGGAGGAGGCCCAGAAACCCGCAGCGGAAGCCGAACCCGAGGGCGACGGACGACTCGGGCTCATAATGAAGGGACCCGTCGTTCAGCTGCAGCTTTTCCAGGGCGTCCCGCAGCTCCTCGTACTGCTCGGCGTTGGTGGGATACAGTCCCGCGAAGACCATCGACTGGATGTCGCGGTACCCGGGCAGCAGGGGCGCGTCCGGGTGTTCGGCGTCGAGGATGGTGTCACCGGAGCGCGTCTCCTGCACCCCGCGCACATTGGCGACGACGTATCCCACTTCGCCGGCCGCCAGCTGCTCCACGGGCTTGTGCCCCAGCTGGAGGTAGCCGACTTCGTCGATCTGATACTGGTCGTCCTTGTGGGCGCCGAACACGATGTGCATCCCCGCCTTCAGCACGCCGTCCACCACCCGGACACTCGGAATGGCGCCCCGAAAGCGGTCGTAATACGAATCGAAGATCAGCGCCCGCGCCGGCCCGTCCACCTCGCCCTTGGGCGCCGGGACCCGGTGCACCACCGCCTCGAGCACCTCCGGCACCCCGGTGCCCTCCTTGGCGGAGATGCGGAGGATCTCCTCCGGGGAGGCACCGATGAGATCGTGCAGCTCCTGCGCCCGGCGGTCCGGCTCCGCCCCGGGAAGGTCGATCTTGTTGAGCACCGGGATGATCTCGAGCCCCGCGTCGAGCGCCAGGAACAGGTTCGACAGGGTCTGGGCCTGCACCCCCTGCGAGGCGTCGACCACCAGGATGGCCCCTTCGCAGGCGACCAGCGACCGCGAGACCTCGTAGGTAAAGTCGACGTGCCCGGGCGTGTCGATGAGATTGAGCTCGTAGATCTCGCCGTCCTGCGCGTGATAGTTCATCCGGACGGCGTTCAGCTTGATGGTGATGCCGCGCTCCCGCTCCAGATCCATCGTATCCAGCACCTGCGCCCGCATCAGGCGCTTGTCCAGCGTGCCGGTGCGCTCGATCAGCCGGTCGGCCAGGGTCGACTTGCCGTGATCGATGTGGGCGACGATGCAAAAGTTGCGGATGAGGGACTGGCGCATGGGCGGGGAATATAGCCCTGAGCCGCCAGCCATCAGCGGTCAGCTGTCCGAGGCCCTGGATCCGGCCTGGCTGATGGCTGAAAGCTGATGGCGGATCGCTTAGCTTCCATTGCCTTCATGCCCCCTATCACCGGCTGGTTCGACCCCACCCCCAAGGGGGGCGCCCTGCGGCTCGCGGCCAACGGGTACCTCCCGGCTCACGGTGACCCCGCGGTCCGGCTGCCCGGACTCCGCCGAGGGGACTTGGTGGTGCTCGACGGGGGGCGGGTCGGCTCGGTGAATGGCGCCGCTCCCGACCAGCTGTCGGAGCGCCCGGAATTCTCCCAGCTCGGCGCGGTGCACCCGGACCGCCCGCTGCGGCTCGAGACCGATCGGGCCTCTAGTCCCCGCACCGCCACGATCCAGCGCACCATCGACCTGGTGTGCCCGCTGGGCTTCGGCCAGCGCTTGCTCATCGTCTCGCCACCCAAGGCCGGCAAGACGGTCACCCTCCAGGCGGTGGCCGAGGCGGTGGCCCTGAATCAGCCGACCGCGACCCTCCTGATCCTGCTCGTGGACGAACGCCCCGAGGAAGTGAGCGAGATGGTGGATTGGGGCCGCGGGGAAGTCATCGCGTCGAGCTTCGATCTGCCACACGAGCGCCACGTCGCCGTGGCCGACATGGTCTTCGAGAATGCCCGCCGGCAGGTGGAGCTCGGCAAGGACGTAGTGATCGTGCTCGACTCTCTCACCCGGCTGGCCCGGTCCCACAATACGGCGGGAGGCCGGGGGTCAGGCCGCACCATGTCCGGCGGACTCGACGCCAACGCGCTCGCCAAACCCAAGGCGCTGTTCGGCGCGGCGCGGGCGGTGCCCCAGGGCGGTTCGCTCACGGTGATCGCGACGGCACTGGTGGAGACCGACAGCAGGATGGACGACGTGATCTTCGAGGAGTTCAAGGGCACCGGCAATGCGGAGCTCCGGCTCTCGCGCGAGCTGGCGGACCGGCGGACCTATCCGGCCGTGGACATCGCCGCCTCGGGCACCCGGCGCGAGGAGCTGCTGGGTGACGCGGCCACGGTCGAGGCGAAACAGAAACTCCGGCGGGCGCTGGTCGCCCTTCCGCCGGAGCAGGGGATGCAGCAGTTGTTGTCGCTGTTGAAGCGCGCCCCAACCAACGCGGAGCTCCTCGCGGGACTCAAGTAGCTCAGGGCTTCCGGCGGCGGAGCTCGGGCTGGCCCCTGGGTGCAGAAGGCTGCTGCTTGGGTGGCGCGGGCCGCCCCGTCGGCTGCTGAGCAGGGGGAGGAGGCCGGTGTGGCTCGGTGCTCGCCTTCGGCGGCGGCTGCTGGGGCTGAGGGTGGGGCGGGGTGGGCTGCGGCCGCGCCGGCGGGTGACTCGCCTTCGACGGTTGTGAATCCGGTGGTGTCCGCCGCGGTGTTCGCTTCGCTGTGTCCTGTTGTTGCACAACGACGACGCGGGCTTCGTAGGGGTATGAGCGGGAGACCGGTCCCGCGGCGTTAGCCAGCGTGACCGTGCTCGAGGCCGATCCTGGGACCGCGAGTGCAATGCCGACCGCGAGCAGGGTGTGATAGGCGAACATGACTCCTCCCGACTCCGATCATGCAGAGACCATGCCATTCGACAGCTTGCTGTCAGGTTCACGGAACTGGCATCCTGCCATGAAGTTACGCAACGATTCGAAGCGTGACGTCCCGGCAGGTGTCTCCTGGCCGGGACGCTTCGACGCCCGTTAGCTTCCGCCGACCATGCCTCTCGGACCCCGCCTCGATCTGCTCGACCCCCGGGAAGTCGCCCAGCTGGGAGGGATCGAGATCACCGCTGCGGGGGTGGTCGAGGGATTTCTGGCCGGACTCCACCGCTCACCCTTCCGCGGGTTTTCCGTGGAGTTCACGGAGCACCGCGCCTACCAGCCCGGCGACGAGCTCCGCTACCTCGATTGGCGGATCCTGGGCCGCACCGACCGTCCGTACGTCAAGCAGTTCGAGGAAGAGACCAACCTCAGGGCCATGATCCTCGTGGACGTCAGCCGGTCGATGGCGTGGAGCGGATCGCCCGAGCGGCTCACCAAGCGCGCGTACGCCGACCGCCTGGCGGCCGCCCTGGCACTGCTCCTGCTCCGCCAGCGTGATGCGACGGGTCTGATCACGTTCGACGACGCCGTGCGTCAGGCGGTCCCACCGCGCGTGAAGAGCGGGCAATGGCACCGGATCATCCGCGGACTGCTCGACACGCCGGACGGGCAGGGGACCGCCGCGCATGAGGCCCTGCGCCAGGTCACTGCCCGGCTGGCGCGGCGCGGGATGGTGATCCTGATCTCCGACCTGCTCTTCGACCGCTCGCTGGCCTTCACGGCCCTGCGGTATCTCCGGCATCGGGGTCACCAGGTCACGGTACTTCATCTTCTGGATCCCGCCGAGGTCGAGCTCGCCGGACCGCCGGAGGTTCGGTACCAGGATCTCGAGTCGGCGGGCTCGGTGGTGGTCCGCCCCCGCGAGCTGGCCCGCACGTACGGCGAGACGGTGCGGCGCGAAATCGCCGCCTGGCGCTCCGCGTGCCGGCGCCATGAAATCGCCTACCATCACGTCACCACCGACCAGCCCTTCGGCGTGGCCTTGCGCCGGCTCGCGTGACGTTCCTGCATCCGCTGGCGCTCGTCGGACTCGCCGCGGCGGCGATTCCGGCGCTGCTGCATCTCCGCCAGCGCCGCACCCCGCCGGTGTTGGACTTCCCCGCCATCCGCTATCTGGCTGAAGCGGAGCGCCGGACGGCCCGCCGCCTTCGCCTCCGGCACCTCCTGCTGCTGGTGCTCCGCACGCTGCTCGTCACGTCGGTGGTGATGGCGGCGGCGCGCCCGCAGGTCCGCGGCTGGGGGCGCGCGACCGGACACGAGCCGACGGCGGCCGTGATCGTGCTCGACAATTCGCTGTCGTCGGGCGTGGTGGTCGACGGTCGCCGGGTCCTCGACCGCCTGGCCGCCGCCGCCCACACGGTGTTGGCGCGCGCGGGCTCCGGCGATCGCCTGTGGCTCCTCCTGGCCGACGGCGTCGTCCGCCGCGGTACGCCGGCCGAGCTGGACCGGGCCATCGACGGCGCCCGCCCCGAGGCCGGCCGACTCGATCTCTCAGAGGCGGTCCGTCGTGCCGTGGCGGTGACCGGAAGCGCCACCCTCCCCGGTCACGACGTCTACGTGATTTCGGACGGTCAGGCGAGCGCCTTGAGCGGCCCGCCACTCCGGGACGCCGGGGCGCGCATCGTGGTGCTCGAGCCCGGGAGCACCGCCGCGCCCAACCGCGGTATCGGAGACCTTCGCGTGGTGAGCGGGCGGCTGATGGTCCCGGTGGTGGGCACGCCGGGAGGGAAGTCGGGGACGGTGACGGTCACCTTCCGGGACCGTGTGGTCCTGCGCGCCCTCGGCGCGCCCGGGGACACGCTCGCCGTACCCCTGCCATCTGCGCCCGCGGGGTGGTGGACCGGCGCGGTGGAGGTCGAAGCCGACGAGCTGCGGGCCGACGACCGCCGGCTCTTCGTGCAGCGGGTGCACCCTCCCGCCCGGGTGTCCGTGGCGCCGGACGCGGGGCCGTTCCTGAGCGCGGCGCTCGACGTGCTGCGGAGCGCGGGGCGAGTGGCGGTCGGCGGAGACGTCACCATCGCGACGCTTCCCGCCGGCGCCTTCGCGATCGTGCCTGCGGCCGGCGATCCGGCGGCAGTCGGTGCCGTCAATCGGGCGCTCGGGCTCCGGGGCGGTCGCTGGCGCTTCGGCCCGCCGGGGACTCCGGGTCCCATCGCAGTCCGGGACGCGGGGATTTCGGCGCTCGCGGGCATTCAGGTCGACCGTCGTCTCCAGCTGGTGGGCGGCGACCCGTCCGGCATCCTGGCGACCGTCAACGGGAGTCCCTGGGCGGTACGCGACGGCTCGGCGTTGCTCATCGGCAGCGCGCTGGACACGGCGTGGACCGCGCTTCCCGCGACGCCCGCGTTCGTTCCCTTCGTCGACGAGCTCGTGAACGGCCTCGCGCAGGGCGTCGCACCGGTGACCGATACGGTGGGGGCGCCGGCGATCCAGTTTCGCCGGAGCGGCCGCGACACGGTCGGCGTCGTGGTGGCGGGGCCTGATCCCAGAGAATCGGACCTCACGCCCGCGGCCCCCGCCGCATTCGCCGCCGCGCTCGACGCCGAAGGGGGAAGCCGGTCGGCGACGGAGTTTGCGGATGCGGCCTTCACCGGGAATGCCCGGGGTGACGCCGGCGGACTCCTGCTCGCGTTCGCGCTCCTCTTGGCCGCCGTGGAATGGGGCGTGGCCATGACGACCCGCTGATGCCGCTCGACTTCCTCCTGGACCGGATGGACCGGCTTCCGGCGTTCGACGCGCTGGCGGCGAATCTTCCGCGCGCGGGTGTGCGGGTGGGCGTGGGAGGGCTGCCCGGATCGGCGCCCGCGGTGCTGCTGGGGTCGCTGGCCCGCCGGTTTCCCCAGCGCGTGCTGACGGTGGTGGCGCCCACGCCCGGCGACGCCGAGCGGTGGCTGGCGGACCTGGAGGCGCTGATCCCGAACGCGGTGGCGCTGTACCCGCAGCGGGAGGCGCTGGGCGGCGAGGAGCAGCACGTCGAGATCGCGGGCGAGCGGATCGAAACCGTCGCGGCCCTGCTGGAAGGACGGATTCGCGTGCTGGTCACCACCGCGCGCGCCACGGCGGAGCGAACCGGCGTTCCGGCCGCCCTCTCGAGCGCGCGCCTGTCTCTGGTGGCCGGGAGTGGGCCGAGTCTGGGAGACGCCGCGGACGTGCTCACGGCCATGGGATACGCCCGGGTTCCCACCGTCACCGAGGTCGGGCAATTCAGCGTGCGGGGCGGGATCCTCGACATCTACGGATTCGGGATGGCCGCCCCCGGGCGCGTCGAATGGTGGGGAGACGAGGTCGCCACGCTGCGCACGTTCGACCTCGACACCCAGCGATCGGGGGACGGCGTCGAGCGGGTGACCGTGCTCCCCCTGCGCGAGCGCGCGCCGACCGCCGACCGGGCCGGGGAGGCGGTGCGGTCGTCGCTGCTCGAGCTCCTCCCGCCCGATACGCTGCTCGTGGTCGACCGCGAATCATCCATGGGACAGGAGGTCGGGCGCACCTGGACCGAGGCCGCGCACCATCTCGAGGTCTCGCGGCGCCTGGGTGAGGAGCCCGAGAGCCGGGAATCGCTCTTCCTGGCGCCCGACCGCTGGGAGGCCCTGCTGACGCGCTTCGCCCGGCTCGCGCCGGAAGCCCCGGATGCGGCGGTCCGATTCCCGATCGCCGGTCCCGACGTGGTGGATCGGGATCTCAAGTTCTTGCGGAAGCTGATCGCCGGGCCGATCCCCACCGTCATCCTCTGCGATAACGAAGGGCAGCTGGAGCGGCTGGAGGAGCTGCTCGATGCGGAGCGCGTGACCCTGGCCGTCGGCGCCCTGGACGGGGGATTTGCGTTCCCCGATCTCCGCGTCCTCACCGACCACCAGATCTTCCGGCGGGCCCGGCGGCTCCGGCGGTCGCGCCGCTACCGGGCGGCGGTGAGCGCCCTGGGGCCCGGCGCGTTCGTCGCCGGCGAGTACGTGGTGCATCTGGATCACGGCATCGGGATCTTCCGGGGCCTCGAGACCATCCAGGTGGGTGAGGCGACGCTCGAGGTGGCCACGGTGGAGTACGAGGGCGGCGACCGCCTCAACGTGCCGCTGTACCGGATCGATCTGCTGGAGCCGTACCGGACCAGCGGCGACCCCGACGCGCCGCCTCCCCGGCTCCACCGCCTGGGCGCGACCACCTGGCAGCGCCAGCGGGACAAGACGCGCGCCGCCATCATGGCGATGGCCTCGGAGCTCCTCGATCTCTACGCGCGGCGCCAGCTGGCGCCCGGATTCGCCTTCCCGCCCGACACGCCCTGGCAGCGCGAGCTCGAGTCCGCCTTCCTCTATGAGGACACGCCCGATCAGCGGAAGGCGACCGACGAGGTCAAGCGGGACCTGGAACGGGCTCGCCCCATGGATCGCCTGCTGGTGGGCGACGTCGGGTACGGCAAGACCGAGGTCGCGCTGCGGGCCGCCTTCAAGGTGGTGCAGGCGGGCAAACAGGTGGCGGTGCTGGTGCCGACCACCATTCTGGCCGAGCAGCACGGGCGCACGTTCCGGGAGCGCCTGGCGGACTATCCGGTCCGGATTGAGGTCCTCTCGCGGTTTCGCAGCGCGCCGGAAACGGCCGCCGCGCTCGCGAAAGTGGCGGCGGGCGAGGTGGACATCGTCATCGGCACGCATCGCCTCCTGTCGAAGGACGTTCTCTTCCGCGATCTGGGCCTCCTGGTGGTGGACGAAGAACATGGCTTCGGGGTACGACACAAGGAGCGTCTCAAGGCCCTGAAGCTGGCGGTGGACGTGCTCACGCTCACCGCCACGCCCATTCCCCGGACGTTGCATCTGTCGCTCGCCGGTCTGCGGGACCTCACGCTGCTGGAGACGCCGCCCAAGGACCGCTCGCCCGTGCTCACCTTCCTCGAGCCCTGGGACGACGCGCTGCTCGAAGAAGCGATTGCGCGGGAAGTGGACCGGGGCGGGCAGGTCTACGTGGTCCACAACCGCGTCGAGACCATCGCGACCATCGGGGCTCGGGTGGCGCGGCTCTCGCCCCGGGCCCGTCTGGCCGTCGCGCATGGGCAGATGCCGGAGCGGGAGCTCGAGTCGGCGATGGCGAAATTCGTGGCGGGGGAGGTCGACGTCCTGGTTTCGACGATGATCGTGGAGTCCGGACTGGACGTGCCCAACGCCAATACGATGGTGGTGGACCGCGCCGATCAGTTCGGCCTGGCGCAGCTCTATCAGCTCCGCGGGCGCGTGGGACGCAGTCACCGGCGCGCGTACTGCTACCTGCTCGTGCCCGATCAGATGGACGCGCGCGCCGAAGAACGGCTGCGAGTGCTCGAGCATCACACGGACCTGGGGTCCGGATATCGCATCGCGCTGCGCGATCTCGAAATCCGCGGCGCCGGCAACCTGCTCGGCCGGGATCAGTCGGGGCACGCCCACGCGGTGGGGTTCGACACCTATCTCCGCTGGCTGGCCGAAGCGGTGGCGGACCTGAAAGGAACGGGGACCGGCGCCGCGGCGCCGTTCGCGCCGCCCGATGTCACGCTCGATCGGCCGGCGCACCTGGCGGACGCGTACGTCGCGGACGACGCGGTGAAGCTCGACGTGTACCGGCGGCTGGCGCGGGCCCAGCAACCATGCGAGATTGCAGCCGTCCGCGACGAGTTACGCGACCGGTTCGGCCCGTTGCCCGAGGAGGCCGCCCGGTTGCTGCTGGTCGCGGACCTCCGCGCGCTCGGTGCCCGGCTGGGACTGGAAACGGTCCTGATTTCGGGTGACGAGGCGCGGCTTACGTTTCGGCGAGACGCCCGCCCACGCCTGGCCGGTCTCACGGCCGCGATGGACGCGGTGCAGTTCGAGGCCACCGTACGCCGGGCCAATCCCCTGTCGCTGCGGCTGCGGCGGCTCGGAGGCGAAGCCGTCGGGCCGGGACTGGTCCGGGCGCTCACCGCCGTCCTGCAGGACCCTCATCCTTAGGAGACGGAATGCGCAGGTTGGGTGCGGTACTCATGGTTCTTCCCCTCGTCGCCTGCGGCGCGCTGCGCGACGCATTCTCCGCGCACGCCGCCGACGCGGCGACGGCCGCCGGGCAGTCGCTCACGGCCGAGCAGCTGGCCGGCTGGGCCAGCCAGGTGAAGGGGATGCCGCTCCAGGCCGACAACCTGTCGCGTCTGGCCGGGATCTGGGTCAACTACACGCTCTTCGCCACCACCCTCGCGAACGGCAAGCCGCTCGACGACTCCGCCCTGGTGCTCGAAGCGATGTGGCCTCTGGTGTCGCAGGCCAAGTGGGACCACTTCCGTGAGCGGCTCGCGTTGAATCACACCACCATGACGCCGGCGCAGATCGATTCGGTCTATGACGCCGGGCAGATTCGCGCCTTCCAGCACATCCTCTTGCAGGTCACCGCCAACGCCAGCCCCGACGTGGTGGCCGGCATCCAGGCGCGCCTGCAGGGAGTCCTGGCGCAGATCCAGGCGACGCACGGCGCCAACTTCGCGACGCTGGCGCGGAAGTATTCGGAGGACGGCACCAAGAACTCGGGCGGCTACCTCGGGGTGTGGCCCCGGGGGCACTTCGTCCAGCCGTTCGAGTATCCGGCCTGGCAGCTCGCGCCCGGCGAGATGACCGGCGTGATTCGGAGCCCCTACGGATTCCACATCATCCGCCGGCCCCCCCTCGCGGAGATTCGCGATTCCTTCGCGCTCGGCGTGCAGCAGGGGCTGGAAACGACGTTCGACTCGACCTACATCGCGCGCCTGCGCGAGTTGCGTCACCTGACGGTGATCGGCGGCGCCCCGGCCGCCGCGCGCGCCGGGCTGCAGGACGCCGATGCGGCCGCCCGGAGCAGCAAGGGACTGGTGCGCTATGACGGAGGCGTGTTCCGCGTCAGCGATCTGGTGCGCTGGCTGCAGGCGCTCGATCCGCAGCTCGCGTCGTCGGTGCCGGGCGCCACGGACCAGCAGCTCACGCGGGTGCTCGAGACGCTGGCCACCCGCGACATCCTGCTCAAGCAGGCGGACTCGGCCAAGGTCGGGCTCACCGCCGACGACTGGGCGCTGGTGAAGTCGACCTACGATTCCTCCCTGGCCAACCTCGAGTCCGCGATCCAGCTGACGCCCCAGACGGTCCGCGACTCCGGCGGCTCCGCGGCAGGACGGGCGACGCTCGCCACGACGCACGTGAACCAGTATCTCGATGAGATCGTGACCCGTCGCCGCGGCTTCCTCCCGGTCCCGCCCTTCCTGGCGTCGGCCCTGCGGACGTCCGGCGACTGGAGCGTCAACGCCGCCGGGGTGCAGCGCGCCGCCGAGCAGGCGCAGGCCCAGCGCACGGCGATCGGCGGCGGACCGTCCGGCCCCGGCACCGGTGGCCAGCCCCCGCTCCGTCCGGCGCCCGGCCCGGCCCCGGTTCCCGGCGCGGCGCCCTCGACGGGGACGGCCCGGCCGCAGCCTAGGGGAGGGCGGTAAGTGTCCGTGCGGGTCCACCTCTGCTTCATCGCAGGCCTGGCGCTCCTGCCGGCGCTCGCCCGCGCGCAGACGACGGTAGCCCTCGACCGGATCATCGCGGTGGTGGGGGACCATCCCATTCTCGCGTCCGAAGTGGAAGAGCGGCTCCTGGTATCCGCCCAGCAGGGCCAGCTTCCCACGGACTCGGCCGGGCGGGCCGTGCTGCGCAAGCGGATTCTCCAGCAGATGATCAACGAGGAGCTCGAGGTCCAGCAGGCGCTGCGCGACACCACCATCAAGGTCACCGATCAGGAAGTGCAGGATCAGGTCGAGCAGCAGGTGAAGTCCGTGAAGACGCAGATACCGGACCCGAACGAGTTCCTGCGCCAGCTCCGACTCGCGGGGTTCGCGAGCGTGGAGGAATGGCGCCGGAAGGTCGGGGAGGACCAGCGTCGCCAGATTCTGGTGTCGCGGCTCCTCGAGAATCTGCGGCAGAACGACAAGCTGCGCCCCATTCCTCCCAATGACGCGCAGATGCGCGCGTTCTGGGACGAGCACAAGTCCGAGGTGGGCAAACGGCCGGCGAACGTGTCCTACCGGCAGATCGTGATCCTGCCCCAGCCCGACTCGACCGCGCGTGCCACCGCCCGCCATCTCGCGGACTCGCTGGTCACGGTCCTCCGGGGCGGGGCCGACTTTCCCACGCTCGCGCGGAAGTTCTCCGGTGACAGCGTGTCGGCGTCACTCGGTGGGGAGCTGGGCTGGTTCCGCCGCGGCGTCATGGTGAAGCCCTTCGAAGACGCCGCGTTCCGGATGCGTCCGGGGGATCTCTCCCTCCCGGTCGAAACCAAGTACGGCTTCCATATCATCCAGGTGGAGCGGGTCCAGCCCGCCGAGGTCCTGGCGCGGCACATCCTGATCATCCCGGTCATCTCGGCGGCCCAGATCCAGAAGGCCCGGGCCCTGGCCGACTCGGTGCGCGCCCTGTGGGCGGGCGGCACGTCCTTCGATACCCTGGCGGCGCGCTTCTCCGACCCCGACGAGCAGAAGCTGGTGGAGAACGAGCCGCTGGCGCAGGCCCAGTCACCCATCGCGACCGAGTACGTGCAGGCGGTCACCCAGGACACGACGCTGGGTCTCAAGCCGGTGATCGTCGTGGGGGCCAACTCCGCGCGGCCCAAGTTCGCGATCATCGACGGCACCGGCCGGCAGGCGGAAGGCGACGTGACGTTCGACGACGTGAAGGAAACCATCAAGACCAGAATGGCCCAGGACCTCGCCGAAGCCCACTACGTCGATCAGCTTCGCCGCGCCACGTACGTCGACGTCCGCAACTAGCTCCTCCGCCTCCGTGTCCCCATCCGGCCGGCCCCGGCTGGCGCTCACGCTCGGTGACCCGCGGGGGATCGGACCCGAGGTGGTCGCCGCCGCGCTGGCCCTGGGCCCCGCCGCCGCCGACATCGTGCTCGTCGGGCCTGACGATCTCCTCGCCGGCATCCCCGCGCGCAGCCGCCTGGGAGTGGGGGAGTGGGGGCTGGGGACCGGGGATTCGGGTGATCCGGAGCGGGAGCTGGCCGCCGGGCGCCTGGCGGCCCGCGCCATCGAGCGGGCGGTCTGGCTCGCGCGCGCGGGCGAGGTGGATGCCGTGGTCACGGCGCCCGTGCACAAAGGCGCCCTGCACCGGGCGGGATACCGCTACCCGGGAGTCACCGAGTTCCTGGGCGCGCTCACCGGCGGGACCGACACCGTGATGATGCTCGTCACCGGCGCGCTGCGTGTCGCCCTCGTGACTACCCACCTGCCGCTCCGCGAGGCCCTGACCCAGATCACTGCCGACCGCGTGGTGCGCGTGGGAGAAACGGTGCTCACGGCGCTCCGCGACCGGTTCGGGATCCCGTCCCCGCGCGTCGCGCTCTGCGCTCTTAACCCCCACGCCGGGGAGGGCGGCCTCTTCGGCGACGAGGACCAGCAGGTGTTGCTCCCCGCGGCCCGCCGGCTCGGCGCGCTGGGCCCGTTCCCGGCCGACACCGTGTTCGTCCGCGCGCTCCGCGGCGAGTTCGACGTGGTGCTCGCGCCGTACCACGATGTCGGGATGACGGCGGTGAAGGTGGCGGGGTTCGGCAGCGGTGTGAACGTGACGCTGGGCCTGCCCTTCGTGCGGACTTCTCCCGATCACGGCACGGCGTTCGACATCGCGGGAACCGGGAAGGCCGATCCCGGATCGATGCGGGCGGCCATCGACCTCGCCGCCCGGATCGCGCGGCGGAGCTAGGGCGCCGGCTTGGCGGGCGGCGCGCCCGGGTGGACCCGCACCTCGCCCACGCGCCGCCCCTCCATCGACACGATCTCGAAGGTCGCCCCGGGAAGCCGGACCTGGTCTCCGACCTTGGGGAGCCGCCCCAGGGTACCGAACACCAGCCCGCCGATGGTGGTGTAGTCGCCGGGATCGAGCGTCAAGCCGTAGGCCCCGTTGACTTCACTCACGGGCGCCGACCCCGGCAGGACCGAGCCGGGCCCCGCCGGCGCCGGCTCGGAGTGGTCGTACTCGTCGTAGATCTGTCCCACGATTTCTTCCAGCAGGTCTTCCATGGTCACCAGCCCGGCGGTGCCTCCGAACTCGTCGAGCACCACCGCCAGATGCACCTTTTTCCGTTTCATGTCCGCCAGCACGTCCTCCACTTCCCGGGTCCCGGGGACGAAGAACGGGGGCCGTGCCACGGACGAGACCGGCTGCGTCCCGCCGGTGCGGAGGGCCCGCAGGATGTCCTTCGCGTGCACCACGCCCACGATGTCGTCCAGGGAGTCGCCCGTCACGGGGTAGCGCGAGCGTCCGGCTTGAGCCACGGTGTCGGCCGCCGAGTCCACCGTCGCATCCGCGGCGAGTGCCACGATGTCGGTGCGCGGCGTCATCACCTCGCGCGCGTTCTTCTCGCTGAACTCGAACACGCCCTCGATGAGCCGCGCGTCCCCCGGATCGATGCTCCCGGTTCGTCCGCTCTGCTCTACCAGCATCAGGATCTCTTCCGGCGAGTGCACGCGCTCCCGTTCCGAGGGGCGGCGGGCGCCCAGGAGGCGGAGGATGCCGCTGGCCGATACGCGCAGAAGCCAGATGAAGGGGTTGGTGGCCAGCGTGAAAACCATCAGGGGCCCGACGAGCCACCGGATGGTCCGTTCCGGATGGATGAGCGCCAGTCCCTTGGGAGCCAGCTCGCCCAGGACGATGTGCAGAAACGTGATGAGGACGAAGGCGACCGTCACGGCCACGCCGTGGGTCGCGATCACGTTGAACGGCTCCGGGAGCGTTCCAAAGAGCGTCGTGAGGGTCCCGGCGATCGCGGGCTCGCCGATCCAGCCCAACCCCAGCGAGGCCAGTGTGATGCCGAGCTGGGTGCCCGAAATAGTACGGTCGATGGACTGGAGCGCCTGGCGGACGACGCGGGCCCGGGCATCCCCGGCCCTGATCATGGCGTCGATACGGGTGCGCCGCGACGCCACCAGCGCGAATTCGGCGGCGACGAAGAACGCGTTCGCCAAGACCAAGCACAGCACCGCGGCGAGGCGGAGGCCGAGTGTGGAGAGGACGGGTTCCGGCATACCGGGCGCCAAAGCTATACTTTTTCCCTAATGGCCGCGCCTACCGCTCTTCCCGTCGACGCTACCTGCGTCCATCAGGCCCCGGATCGCCACGAAAGTGCGCGCCGGATGGGCTGGGTGCTGGGCATTACCGCGACGGTCATGGTCGCGGAGGCCGTGGGCGCGTGGGCGTCCCACTCGCTGGCCCTGCTCGCGGACGCGGGGCACATGCTCGCCGATGTCGCGGCCCTGGGGCTGGCGGTCGTGGTGGCGCGGGTGGCCCAGCGCCCGGCCACGGCGGAGCGGACCTTCGGACTCCTCCGGCTCGAGATCTTCGCTGCGTTCATCAACGGCGCCGTGTTGCTCGTCATCGCCGTGGGGATCGGGGTCGAAGCCTTCCGCCGCTTGGCCCAGCCCCCCGGGATTCGCGCCGGGATTCTCCTCGGGGTCGCGGGCGTCGGGCTCGTCGCGAACCTCGTGAGCGCCCGGATCCTCCATCACGGGCACGATCACTCCCTCAATCAGCGCGGCGCCTACCTCCACGTGCTGTCGGACGTGCTCGGCTCCCTCGGGGCGATCGCCGCGGGGCTCGTGGTGCTCGCCACGGGATGGCTCCTGGCCGATCCCATCATTTCGGTGGGGATCGGGCTCCTGATCGTGAGCGGGTCGGTGCGCCTGGTGAAGGAGAGCGTGGACGTGCTGCTCGAGGCCACGCCGTCCCACATCTCGCTGGTGCACGTACACGACCAGATCGCGAGCGTGCCGGGGGTGACGTCGGTGCACGATCTCCACGTCTGGACCGTCACCAGCGGCGTGGTGGCGATGAGCGGGCATCTCCTCGTGCAGGACCCGGCCGACAATCAGCGGGTGCTGGAGGCCGTACAGGAGCGGATGGGGAAGCTGAAGATCAAGCATGTGACGGTGCAGATGGAGAAGGACCCGACGTGCGAATAGCCATCAGCCATCAGCGGTCAGCCATCAGCAGGCTGAGCGCTGACGGCTGATCGCTGACGGCTCTACTTACAGCTCACCGCCCCCAACACATTGAGTCTCCCGGCTCCAAAGATGCTTGCGGGGCCGACGTTGTCGGCGCTCTTCGACAGGCACAGCGGCAGCACGTTGGCCGCCGATGCACCCGGATGCGTGGGCATTTCCGCCGCCGCCCCCGCCACGTGGGGTGAGGCGAAGCTGGTGCCCGCGCCGAGCAGGAAGCTGTTCTTGCCGCAGGAGAAGGGAAGCGTGACCTGGGTGTGGCTGCAGGCACCCAGGACCAGGTCGAACACGCTGCCGCCCGTCAGCTCGTCGCCGCCGGGCGCCACGAGGGACACGCCGGTCTTCCCGCCGAAGTTCGAATAGCTCGCGAGCATGTCGAAGTTGGCCTGATTGAACGGGGCGGTGGCGCCGACACTCACCACATCCTGCAGCTGCCCGGGGATTTCCACGAAGTTGGTGGGAATGGCATCGAGGTTCAGGCCCTCGTTCCCCGCCGCCACCACCACGACGACGCCGTGCGAATGGGCGAAGTCCACCGCCTTCTGCATCGCGTGGATCAGGCCTTTCACGCCGGGCTGGTTGTTGTCGACGATCGCGCCCAGGCTCATGTTGATCACGTCCGCGCCTTCGTCAGTGGCGAACAGGATGCCGGCGATGACGTCGGCGAACGATCCGGAGCCCGAGGTGCCCAGCACCTTGATGGCGCAGAGCGTCGCATTCGGCGCCACGGACGCCAGGCCGCGTCCGTTGCTCGTGATGATGCTCGAGACGAACGTGCCGTGGGTGTTGAAGTCCTGAATCGTCGGCTCTGCCGCGACAAAGGACGTGCTCTTGGTCAGGTCGACCCGACCGGCGAGGTCGATGTGATCGGGGTCGATCCCCGTGTCGAGGTCGCAGACCAGACGGCCTTTGCCACCGAGGCTGGCCGCCCACGCCGCGGGCGCCTGAATCACGTGCATGTTCCACTGGAATGGGAAGAACGCCGCGCCGCTCTGGTTGGTGCCGGCGTTGGCGCTCACGTCCTGAGTCGCGTACAGCTGGAACGCCATCTCCGGTGCGGGGATCAACTGGGCGGTGACGTCGGGATCGACGCTCGCCACGTCCGGGCGGGCCGCCAGCGCGGTCACGCCCGCCGCCGTCAGCCCCTGCACGGTGACGACCCCGATTTCCGGGTGGCGCCGCTCGATGGTCGCGCCCAGGGTGGTCACCGCCTGATCGAAGGCCGCGCTCTCGGCGCCGTTGAGGGCCACGACCTGACGGCCGGGGGCGCCGGCCTGAACCGCGGCCATGCCGGGTGCGGAGACTCGCGCGCGGATCTGCGAGGTGGGGGAGACCGGTTGCCGCTCGACGCAGGACACGGCGACCAGCAATCCGGTGACGGGAAGCAGTTTCGCGATGGACCAGGTGATTGGGCGCATTGACACCTCGGGGGTGCAGGGAGAAGCGAAGTTGCGCCCGGATGGGCGGGCCGGATAGCGGCGCCCTGTGCGGACTCTGTGAGATCGGAGCTTGTTTTTCGCGGTCCCCCCCCGCTATACTGCCCCCCTCGAAACCAGCCCCCACTTAGGACGCAATTCCTTGGCAATCCGCAACATCGCCATCATCGCCCACGTCGACCACGGCAAAACGACCCTGGTGGACCAGATGCTCCGTCAGTCGGGAGCGTTCCGCGCCAACCAGCAGGTGGCGGAGCGCGTGATGGATTCGAATCCGCTCGAACGGGAGCGCGGCATCACGATTCTCGCGAAGAACACGTCTGTACGCTGGCGTGACACCAAGATCAACATCGTGGACACTCCCGGTCACGCCGACTTCGGCGGCGAGGTGGAGCGGATCCTCCGGATGGTGAACGGGTTTCTGCTCCTGGTGGACGCCGCCGAAGGGCCCATGCCGCAGACCCGGTTCGTGGCGGGCAAGGCGCTGGCCCTGGGACTCCGGCCCATCGTGCTGGTCAACAAGATCGACCGGCACGACGCCGAGCCGATGCGGGTGCACGACGAGGTGCTCGAGCTGTTCCTGGACCTCGAGGCCAGCCCGGAGCAGTTCAGCTGCCCCTTCCTCTATACGTCGAGCCGCGCGGGCACCGCGACGTTCGACCTCAAGACGCCGGGCACGACGCTCGAACCCCTGTTCCAGACCATCCTTGACACCATTCCCGCGCCGAAGGCGAATGCGGCGGGCCCTTTCCAGATGCTGATCTCCACCCTGGACTATTCGTCCTACCTGGGTCGGATCGGCATCGGGCGGATCGAGCGGGGCCGGCTTCATGTGGGCGACACGGTCGCGGTGCTGCCGCTGGGTGAGCCCGGGCCCGTGTCGGACGGTCCCTACGAGCAGGCGAAGGTTGTGAAGCTGTTCGCCTTCGAGGGGCTCGAGCGGAAGGACGTGCCGGAGGCCGAGGCGGGCGAGATCGTGGCGCTCTCGGGGCTGGCCGGCGTCGAAATCGGCAAGACGGTCACCGCCCCGGATCACCTGGAGCGGCTCGCCGGCATCGCCGTCGAGGAGCCCACCATCTCCGTGGACGTGCTCGTGAACAACTCCCCCTTCGCCGGCCGTGAAGGGAAGATGGTCACGGCCCGCCAGGTGCGGGAACGCCTCTATAAAGAACTGGAACGGAACGTCGCCCTGCGGGTGGAAGACACCGACAACACCTATACGTTCACGGTGTCGGGCCGCGGCGAGCTCCACCTGGGCATTCTGATGGAGACGATGCGGCGCGAGGGGTTCGAGTTTCAGGTGTCGCGTCCGCGGATCATTCCCCGCGAGGGTCCCGATGGGGAGCAGCTCGAGCCCTACGAGGAGCTGATGGTGGACTGCCCCGAAGGCTACCTGGGCGTGGTGATGGAAAAGCTGGGGCCGCGGCGGGCCACCCTGATGGACATGAAGAATCCGGGGGTCGGGACGGTGCGCATGCGCTTCAAGATCCCGGCCCGGGGGCTCCTGGGGTACCGGTCGGAGTTCTTGACGGATACGCGGGGAACAGGAATCATCCATCACCGCTTCCTGGAGTACGATGTCTGGGCCGGCCCCCTGTCGGGCCGGAACCGGGGGGTCATGGTGGCGGACCGGGAGGGGGTGGCGGTCGGGTACGCCCTCTTCAATCTTCAGGAACGCGGCACCATGTTCGTGAAGCCGGGCGACCCGGTGTACGAGGGAATGATCGTGGCGGAGAATGTCCGTCCGGGCGATATGGACGTGAACGCCACGAAAGAGAAAAAGCTGACCAACATGCGTACGACGGCTTCGGACGAGATGATCATCCTGGAGCCGCCGCGGCAGGTCACATTGGAGTTGGCGCTGGAGTACATCGAGGACGACGAGTTGATCGAGGTGACGCCGTTGTCCATCCGCCTGCGGAAGCGGGCGCTCGGCGCCAACGACCGGAAGAAGCAGGCCCGCGCGGACAAGCGGGCTGAAGAGTCCTAACGCTCGTTCACGTCAAACCAAACTCAGCCGGGGGTGACAATGCTGTCCGTGGCAGCGTCGATGGAGACGTCGCTCAAGCGTCGCAGCGACGACATCGACGACGATTTCGAGGACTTCGAAGAGGATAAGGACCTCGACGAGGACTTCGACGACGAGCTGGACGAAGAGGATGAAGAAGAGGATGGGGACGACCTCGACGACTACGACGATCTGGACGACGAATTCGACGACGATGAGGACGACGAATTCCGTCCCAAAAAGGGGGCTCGGCGGGATTGGGAATAAACCCTGACCGGGACGTACCTGAAGGGCCTCGCGGGGGATCCGTCACCCGCGGGGCCCTCGTGCGTTTGGGGGTCCTGCTGCTCGCGGTTCCGCTCTCGGCGCAGGAGACGGTCGTGCCGCGGGCGGGTCTGGTGATCACGCGCTCGGTCCGCCTCGTGCCGGGAGTGTACGGCCTCCCGGCTCCCGGCGCTCTTGATTCTGCAGCGATCACGGTCCGAGGCGACGGGATTACCCTAGACGCCTCTGGCGTCACCCTCGAAGGCGCCCCCGCCGGCGCCGACCCCGATCAATACGCGGGTGTGGCCATTCGGATCGAAGGCGGCCACGGCGTGAGGATCCTGGGGGCGAAGATCCACGGGTACCGCTTCGGAGTGATCGCGAAGGGCACCCGAGCCCTGACCCTCGACGGCCTCGACGTCTCCCGCACCTGGAAGCCCCGGCTGTTCTCGCTCGTCGAGCACGAAAGCCTCGTGGACTGGCTTTCCTTCCATCACAACGAGCATGACGAGTGGCTCCGGTACGGCGCGGGGATCTATCTCGAGGGGGTCGATTCAGGGGACATCCGCGGTGTCAGCGGAGGGCAGGGCATGAACGGGCTGATGCTGGCCCGGTCCAGTCATCTCCGCATCTGGGACGACGACTTCTCGTTCAACTCCGGCCTCGGCATCGGGCTCTACCGGTCCAGCGACAACAACATCCAGCATAACCGCCTCGACTACGACATTCGCGGCTACTCCCACAAGTTCTATCATCGGGGGCAGGATTCCGCGGGACTGCTCCTGTTCGAGCAGAGCTCCCGGAACATCATCGCCTGGAACTCGGTGACGCATGGCGGAGACGGGCTCTTCTTGTGGGCGGGGCAGAGCACCATGGATTCAGGGGAGGGCGGTTGCAACGACAACCTGATCTATGGGAATAATTTCAGCTACGCGGCGGCGAACGGGATCGAAGTGACGTTCAGTCGGAACACGATCGTTGGAAACGTTATTGCCGGGAATGACTGGGGGATTTGGGGCGGCTACAGCTACGATACCAGGATTCTTGGGAACACGTTTGTCGGGAATCGGACTGGGATTGGCATCGAGCACGGCCAGCACAACGTGATGTTGGGTAATGAGTTCTCAGGGGACTCAACGGCCATCAGTCTGTGGGCGGATTCGGTGACGCCGTCCGACTGGGGTTATCCCAAGCATCGCGACATCCGGAGTCGAGACGACACCATCGAGCAAAACGCCTTCATTCGCAACCGGACCGGACTCCGGGTCCGCTCCAGCTCGGGTATCACAATTGATCACAACACGCGGCTCTCGGTCGATTCACCCGCTGTCTTTCGTGACACCCTTCTAGTTGCCTGGTTC
>DATMOQ010000372.1:0-2499 GCA_035568195.1 Gemmatimonadales bacterium | reverse complement strand
TCGAAACCAGCAGCAGAAAGGGCTTCCCCGGCTGACGCCCCTTGAGCCGCGCCAGCGCCGCCACCGGTTCCGCGCGGGCGAGCGACCCCAGCCCGTATACGGTCTCGGTGGGGTACGCCACCAGGTTTCCGGCCCGCCGATGCGCCATGACGCGGGGCGTCGACGTCGAGGCGCTCGGCGGTGAATCGAAGGGCACTACACCGGTCATCGCAGCTCACGAGCCAGGGCTTCGGCGATCCGAAAGTCGTCGGGCGTGGTCACCTTGAAGTTATGCGGAGTGTCGGGCACCACGTCTACGGGGAATCCGGCGCGCTCGCACAGCTCTCCGTCGTCGGTGGGAGGGGGATCCGTGGGCTTGAGCCGCTGCAGCGCCTCGAGCAGCATGTCCCGCGGAAAGCCCTGCGGGGTCTGGGCCCGCCAGAGCCCCTCCCGGGGGACGGTCCGCGTGACGCGCGCCTCGCCGGCGACCTCTTTCACGGTGTCGGTCAGGGGCACGGCTGCCACCGCCCCTACCCCGCCGCGGGCCCGGCCGATCACGCCGTCGATGGTGGTGCGACTCGGAAATGGCCTCGCGGCATCGTGGATCAGGATGAAACGGCACGCCGCGCGCAATGCGGCCACACCGGCGCGCACGGAATCGGTCCGGGTCTCCCCACCGCTCGCCAGGGTCAGCCGCTCTCCCATGACTTTGGCGAGCCACTCGGGTGGATGGTCGGCGAAGGCCCGCGGCAGGACCGCGACAACCTGTGACACGTCCGGGTGGGACGTGAAGGGTCGCAGCGCGCGGAGCAGCATGGGGACGCCGAGGATGGGACGGAACTGCTTGGGCTCTCCGGGACCAGCCCGGACGCCGGCGCCCGCCGCGACGACGACGACCCCGACGTCAGGCGGCGAGGCGCCGGGCGAGCTCACCAATGTGCTCCAGGCCGACGACGTCCAGCCCTTCGATCCGCACGCGGGAGCGCGCGGAGAGAAAGGCACGCCGGAATCCCTGCCGGCCTGCTTCGGCCAGACGACGCTCGAGACCCGCGACCGGACGGATCTCCCCGCCCAGCCCGACTTCGCCGAGGAAGAGCGCGTCGGCGGGCGCGGGGTGGTCATGGATGCTGGAGACGAGCGCGGCGGTCACGGCGAGGTCGGTGGAGGGCTCCACCAGCCGGACACCCCCGGTCACGTTCACGAAGACGTCCAGGTCGGAGAACGGCAGGCCGCCGCGGCGCTCGAGCACGGCGAGCAGGACCGCGAGCCGGCGTTGATCGAACCCGGTGGCCACCCGCTGCGGCGTTCCGAATCCGGCTTTGGAGGCGAGCGCCTGGATCTCGACCAGAAGCGGCCGCGTTCCCTCCATCAGCGCGGTCACCGCGGACCCGGATACGCCGGTCTGCCGTCCCGCGAGGAACAACGCCGCCGGATCGGGGACCGCTTCCAGCCCCGTCGCCGTCATCCGAAAGACGCCGATCTCGTCCACCGACCCGAAGCGGTTCTTCACGGCGCGCAGGATCCGGTGGTCGAGGGTGGCTTCGCCTTCGAAATACAGCACTGTGTCGACGATGTGCTCGAGGGTGCGGGGGCCGGCGATCCCGCCGCCCTTGGTGACGTGCCCCACCAGGATCACGGCCGGCCCCGCGTCCTTGGCAAACCGCATCATGCGCGCGGCGCACTCGCGGACCTGCCCGACGTTGCCCGGCGCGCCTTCGAGCTCGTCGGTGTAGGTGGTCTGGATGGAGTCGAGGAACACCACCTGCGCATTCATCGCGGCGGCGTGCGCCACCACCGATTCGAGCCGCGTCTCGCCGAGGGCGTGCACAGCGTGGGCGTCGGTCCCCAGGCGGTCGGCGCGGAGGCGGAGCTGATCGGGAGATTCCTCGCCCGACACGTATAGCGTGCGGATGCCGCCTTTTTCCAGCCGGGCCGCGGCCTGCAGGAGCAGGGTCGACTTTCCGATCCCCGGCTCGCCGCCCACCAGCACGAGCGATCCGGGCACGATTCCGCCGCCGAGCACGAAGTCGAACTCGGCGATCCCGGTCTTCCACCGTTCGCGGGAGCTGCCCGTCACCTCACCGAGACGCACGGGGGGGGTGGAGCCGAGCAGGGCCGCCGAGCGCCGACTCCCGACTCCCGACTCCCGGCGCTTGTCGAGTATCGGCTCCTCCACGAGGGAATTCCACGCGCTGCACGAGTCGCAGCGGCCGGCCCACTTCGGCTGCTCGGCGCCGCACTCGGTGCAGCGGAATATCGAATGGGGCTTAGCCATGGATTTCAGCCACCGAAGGACTCAGGCGGCGGCCCGCCGCTCCGCTCCGTGTAGTTGTCGAAGCGGGTGTATTCTTTCTTGAAGTACAGCTTGATGGTGCCGGTGGGCCCGTTGCGCTGCTTGCCTACGATCAGCTCCGCCAGGCCTTCGATGTTTTCGTCCGTCTTGGGATCGACCGCGCCGTCGTAGAACTCCTGGCGATAGATGAAGCAGACCAGATCGGCGTCCTGCTCGATGGCGCCGGA
>DATMOQ010000371.1:0-2185 GCA_035568195.1 Gemmatimonadales bacterium | reverse complement strand
CTAAAGCCTCGGCCGCCGGAGTGGCGACACCTGGGGTTCCTCGGACCCGTGATCCGCGGCGTGGTGGGTGACACGATTCGGGTGGTGTTCCGGAACAATGCGCCGGGCCGGTTCAGCGTCCATCCGCACGGCGTCTTCTATACCAAGAGCTCGGAAGGCGCGCGCTATGTCGACGGCTCATCCGGCGCCGACACGGCCGACGACGGCGTGCCGCAGGGCGGGACGCATGTGTATGTCTGGCCCGTGCCCGCGCGCGCCGGACCCGGCCCCAACGACGGCTCTTCGGTGCTCTGGATGTACCACTCGCACACCAACGAAGTGCGTGACATCAACAGCGGGCTCCTCGGGCCGATGATCGTGACGGCTCGCGCGAAAGCCCGCGCCGACGGCACGCCGATCGACGTCGATCGGGAGATCGTGACCGCTTTCGCGCAGGTCGAGGAGAACTCGAGTTGGTTCGTGGAACAGAATCTCCCGCCGCTGGCCCGGCGGGCCATCCCCCGGAGCCAGCCGGGACGCTACGACGCCTATCCCTATTACGTCCAGTTCACCATCAACGGCTTCACGCACGGCTCCTTGCCGGTCGCGGACCTCACGATGAAGCAGGGCCAGCGGGTCCGCTGGTACGTGTTCGGCTCGACCAACGACTTCGACTTCCATGCGCCGCACTGGCACGGCAACACGGTGTTGCTGAACGGACTGCGCACCGATGTCCTTCAGATCTCCATGATGCAGATGGTGGTCGCCGACATGGTGCCGGACAACGTCGGCACCTGGCTGTTCCACTGCCACGTGTCCTTCCACTTCGTGGATGGCATGGACGTGCGGTATCGCGTAACCCCCTGAGCCCAGGGGGCGGGGGGGGGCGGAATCAGGCCCCTCCGCCCCCCGAGCTTGCGCCCGGCCCGCTTCCGGCAATCTTGGTAGGGTCCCGTCCGGAGCCTATCGAGTTGCGATCCTGGGAAAAAGCCGCCGCCCGCATCCTGCGCGCCGTCGGCCTCGAAAGCATCCACCGCAAGATCCTCGTGTTCGGTATCGTCGCCACCCTGGTGCCATCCTTCGGCATCGCGTGGTCGTCGTATATCCAGAACAAGCGCGTGGTGCGCGACAAGATCGCCCAGGAGCTCGCGACGCTGTCCGGCCCCGGCGCGCGGGACATCGAGATCTGGCTCAAGCAGCACCTGCTCGATCTCCGGGTCTTCGCAGGCTCCGAGATCGTGGCCGGCGGAGCCCGCGGGGGCACCGAGCGTAAACGCACCGACTACCTCGAGTCCGTGCGGGCCCACTTCTCCGATTACGAAGCTCTGGCCATGGTGGACGCGCAGGGCCACCCCACGGCCGTCTCGGCCCGGAACGCCAAGTCCATGCCGCTCCCCTCCGACTGGCAGTCTCAGCTGCGCAGCACGGGGGCCGTGATCGGCGAGCCCTTCAAGACGCCGACGGGGCGGATCCAGATGGTGCTCGGGGTGCCGGTCCAGAATCCCACCGGGCGGTCCACCACCACCCTGGCCGCCTTGGTGGACCTGCACACACTCGCGGACAACATCGCGCGATTCGTCCCGCGCGATTCGGGCCGTTTCTACCTCACGTCCGGCACGGGCATGCTGATCGCCGGAAAGGGGCCGGCGTCGGACTCGGCCCTCGCCGCCCGGCTGGCGCCCGCCACCTTTCAGAATCTCTCCGCCCGCGCGGGCCAGGCGCTCGAATACGTGAGCTTCGGCAGGAAGAGCGTGGTGGGCACCCTCGAGCCAATCGACCGACTGCACTGGGCCGCGATCGCCGAAGTCCCCGCCACCGCCGCGTTCCGGCAGATCGAGCATCTCCGGAACGTGACTGCCGTGGTCGTGGCCGTGATGTTCATCAGCGTCGGACTGCTGGCCTACGTGCTCGGCCTGCTCATCGTGCATCCGCTCGACCGGCTGTCGGAGGGCGCGGCCACGGTGGCCCGCGGCGATCTGGGGGTGGACATCCCGGTGGTCGGAGGCGGCGAAGTGGCCGCGCTCACCACGCTCTTCAACCATATGGTGGCCCGGATCCGCGAGGGGCGGGATGCGCTCGAGCGGCTGTCGGTCACCGACCAGCTGACCGGGCTGTACAACCGGCGCCGTCTGATGGAGACCCTCGACACGGAAACCGAGCGGTCGCAGCGGGGAGCGGGACCGTTCTCTGTCTTGATGGTGGACGT
>DATMOQ010000370.1:0-4233 GCA_035568195.1 Gemmatimonadales bacterium | reverse complement strand
CGGCACCGGAGCCGACACCGGTGCCGGAGGCGCGGGCCGGATGGCCCCGTAGCCGCCCTGCGGCGCCGCGCGACGCTCGGGACCGGCGAACGCCGGCATCTCGCGCTCGAGCGGGAGGATCGTGATCACACCCTGCGGAGTCCGGTGGGCGAACGGCATGGTGATGAGAACCACGATCGCGATCACGTGCATCGCGATGGCGATCATCCACCCGGGCGACCGCCGGGCGAGCGGGCCACTCATCCGGTCAGACAGCGGCCAACACCTTTCCCAGGCGCTCGGCGCCTTCGAGCAGGCGCGGCGTCCCGGTGGTCAGCGCCACGCGGAAGAATCCTTCCGCTCCGGCGCCGAACGCGGAGCCCGGGAGCGTGACCACCCCCACGTCTTCGAGCGCACGGCGCTGGAAGGTGGCCGAGGGCAGTCCCTCGGGGAGCGGCAGCCAGAGGTACATCGTGGCCTTCGGCGTTTCGCATTCGAATCCCTGCGCGGCCAGGGCCGGAACCATGGCGTCCCGGCGCTCCTGGAACTGGCGCACGTACCCGCTCGACAGCTCTTCGGAGCGCTCGAGCACGGCGGCGCCCGCCGCCTGCACGGGCAGGAAGATGCCGGTGTCCACGTAGTTCTTCACTTTGGCCAGTGCCGTAATCAATTCCCTCTTGCCCACGGCCCACCCCAATCGCCATCCCGTCATGCAGAAGGACTTGGAGACCGAGTGGAACTCCACGGCGATGTCCCGGGCACCCGGGATCTCAAAGATGCTGGGCGCCACGTAGCCGTCAAACGTCACGTCGACGTACGGATTGTCGTACGCGATCACGATCCCGTGCTTGAGACAGAAGGCCACCGTCCGCTCGAGGTAGTCGCGCGGCGCCGTCGCGGCCGTCGGGTTGTTCGGGTAATTGAGGAACACCATCTTCGCCCGCTTCACCATGTCGGGCGAAACCTCTTCCATCTCCAGGAGGAAATTGGTGCGCGGCGTCAGCGGCACGAGATGCGGCGTGCCGAGGGCCAGGACGGTGCCGCCATGGTACACGGCGTACCCGGGCTCGGGCACGATGGCGACGTCGCCGGGATCCACCAGCGCCATCGTGAGGTGCGCGATGCCCTCCTTGGACCCCATCAGGGGGTGAAGCTCGGCGTACGGATCGAACTTCTGGCCGAAGCGCCGCTCCATGTAGGCCGCGGCCGCCTCCCGGAACGCCGGCAGACCGATCTGAAAGGCGTACCGGCTCATCCGGGGGTCCTGCGCCGCCCGGGCCAGCGTGTCGATCGCGATGGCGGGCGCCGGAAAGTCCGCGTCCCCCGCCCCGAGATCGATGACGTCCACGCCCTGCTCCAGCAGCCGTTTCTTGATGGCCGGCAGCTCGGCCATGGGGTAGCCGGGAAGGGTCGCGATCCGCCTGCTCAGATTCTTCATCCCTGGAATGTACCCCGCAGTTCCGCGGTTCACACCGGCTCGCCGATGCCGTGCCGGGCGAAGAATTCTTCGCACGCGTCCCGGACATCGTGCCAGTTCCCCACCGCCCGCGCCGCCCCGGGCAGACCCTCCAGGAGCATGGGGCCGTAGCGCTTGGTCACCACGCGACGGTCCAGGAGAAGTACGGCGCCCACGTCGGACCTGCTGCGGATCAGGCGCCCGAACCCCTGTTTCAGCTTCAGCGCGGCATGCGGGATCAGATAGTGGGTGAATCCATCCACGCCCTTTTCGGCCAGCCGCTCGAGGCGCGCAGCGGTGAGCGGCTCGCTCGGCACCTTGAACGGCAACTTGGCCAGGATGAGCGCCCGGAGGGCTCGACCTGGAACGTCCACGCCCTCCCAGAACGAGTCGGTCCCCAGGAGCACCGCCGATCCGGACTCCCGGAAGCGCCGAAGCAGCTGATCCCGGGGGGCCTCACCCTGCACCAGCAGCGGCCAGCGGGCCCCGACCTCGTTGCGCACGGCGTCCGCGGTCCGGCGGAGCGCCCCGTGGCTCGTGAAGAGACAGAACACCCCCCCGTCGGACGCGCGCGCCACTTCGAGGAGCACCCGCGCCACCGCCGCGTCGTGCCCCGCTTCGTCATCCCGCGGCTCCGGCAGATCCGTCGGAATGCCGAGCACGCACTGGGAAGGGAAGTCGAAGGGCGAGTCGAGGACCTCACGTACCACCACGCGGGAGGGCGGCAGGTCGAGTCCCAGCCGCTCCTCGAGGAAGGTGAACTCCCCACCCGCCGCGAGGGTCGCGCTGGTGAGCACCACCGTCTCCACGCGGTCGAACAGCGCCTCTTTCAGGATGGGCGCCAGGTCGAGTGGCACCGCCGACAATCCCAGATTGGTGGCCCGTTTCCCGCGCCGCTCGATCCACCGGACCGCGGGCACGCCGCCAGGGGCGGGTTTGAGCGCCGCCGTGAGCCCGGCGGCAGCGGTCTCGAGCCGCCGGATCACCGCGCGCATCTCCGCGATGAGCTGGCCACCCCGCTCGCTCCGGTCGTCCAGTGAGAGGCGATCGGCAATGGATTCGACTCCGTCGCGGAGCTGCGCGAACGCGAGCAGGACGTTCTCGAGTGCCACCTCGAGACCTTCGGCCCACACCGCGTCCTTCGCAAAGTCGTCGGTGAGACGCAGCACCGGCTCGGTCAGGCGGCGGTCGAGGAGAATGAAGAGCTCCTCGGCGCCGCGTCGGGCCCCGCGCAGGGAATCGAGCAGACGCCGTTGAATCAGATCGCGCCCCTTGGCGTCCAGCGGCGAGTCGTCCCGGTGCGTCAGCTCACGCGCCAGCGTGGGCAGGAGCCCCCGCCCGTTGCGCTCGAAGCGCCCCAGCAGCCGCGTGATCCCCACCTGACTCACCTGCGCGCCCAGGTGCGCCGCCGAGACGTCCTCGAGATGATGGGCCTCGTCGATGATCAGCCGCCGGTAGGGCGGCAGGACCGCGGCGTCCACCCAGTTGTCCGACGCCATCCGGACCGCCAGATCGGACGCCAGCAGGTGGTGATTCACCACCACGACGTCGGCTTCTGCCGCGGCGCGCCGGGCCCGGAACACGAAGCACCGGTCGAAGAACGGGCACTTCAGGCGGGTGCAGAGGTCCGACTCCGCGGCCACCGCGTCCCAGACCTCGTCCGAAGGCTCGTCCGCCAGATCCGACAGGGACCCGTCCGCGGAGTGCGCGGCCCACTCGGCCAGCCGCTCGAGCTCGGCCGCGCGCTCGTCCTCGAACAGGGAGTCGGGAACGGCACGCGCCTGATCGAGCCGCGCCAGGCAGAGGTAATTCCGCCAGCCTTTGAGCAGGGCGAAGGTGGGCGTGTGATCGGCGGTGGCCAGCGCCCGCGCCAGGATGGGCAGGTCCTTCCCCACCAGCTGTTCCTGCAGGTTGATCGTATTGGTGGAGACGACGGTTCGTTCGGAGTTGTCGCGCGCCCACGCGAGCGCGGGAACCAGGTAGGCGAACGACTTCCCCACGCCGGTGCCCGCCTCGAGCAGCGCGATGCCGCCGTCGTTGTAGGTGTCCGCGATGTACGCCGCCATGTCCCGCTGGCTGGGACGGTCTTCGAAACCGCCGAGCGCCTTCCCCACGACGCCGTCCTGATCGAGCATCGCCGCGATCTCGGGCGGGTCGAGCGTCACGCGCGGCCGGGCCCGCGTGCATTCCACCACGACGTACAGCTCGGTGACCTCGTTGTCGACGATCCCGAATCCCACGCCGCCGTCGTGCAGCTGCGCCGCCACCGTGAGATCGGCCGTGGAAGGGTCGAGCCGGCCGCTCGGGTGGTTGTGCAGGAGCATCTCGCCGCGGGCCGCGACGCCGGGGAGCGCCAGCACCATGTCGACGGTACCGCGCGCCACCGCCCGCGCGTCCACCAGGCCTCCGTTCCCATCGAGCCGGGCCACGAACGAGACCTCCCGTCCCCCGGCCCGGGCGATCTCCTCCCGCATCGCGGCCCGCGCCTCCGGCGCCAGACGCTCGATCACGTCTTGATCTCCCGCTTCTTGGCGGCGGGAAACAGCACGTTGTTGAGAATCAGCCGGTATCCCGGCGAGTGCGGGTGGAGCGACAGGTCCGTGGGCGGGTCACCCACCTGATGCTGCGGGTCCTCGGGATCGTGCCCGCCGAAGAAGGTCCAGGTCCCCTTCCCGAGGTCGCCGTGGATGTACTTCACCCAGGGGGCGCCCTGCTCGTCGGCCAGCACGATGTCGGCGGGCTTCAGATGGTCCCGGAGGAACGACGTGGTCAGTCCATAGAAATCGGGGATCACCTGG
>DATMOQ010000369.1:0-5962 GCA_035568195.1 Gemmatimonadales bacterium | reverse complement strand
CGGCCACAGGAATTCCTTGCCGCCGTCGATCCAGGTGACTTCGCCCACCAGGTCCACCCAGGCCGAGTCCTGCTCGGTGAAGACGGGTGTGACGGCCCCGGTGGTCGCGTTCGCCATCATGACCCGGTCCGCGTTCTGGGCCCGGTTCATCCGCTGCAGCAGGAGCTCACCGGGACCCGTCCACTCCATCCAGGGCAGATAGTCCTGCCGCGGCTCACCGGGGAGCTGGAGCCAGGTAATGGCGCCACCGGAGGCGCTCACTACTCCGGCCGTCACGGCCGAGTTGGTGGTGCCGGCTTTGGGATACTGGATCGGCGTGACGTAGGGGTACAGCGAATCGGTGTCGTTGATGAGATAGAAGGTGCGCACGCCGGTCATGTCGAAGTGCCAGAAGGCGATCTTCGCGCCGTCGGGGGACCAGCGGAAGCCGTCCCGGAGTCCGAACTCCTCTTCGTAGACCCAGTCGGTCATCCCGCTCACATGCAGCGAGTCGGCGCCGGTGGTGAGCCGGGTGATCTTGTTATCGGCGAGCGTCTCGACGTAGACGTCGCCGTGCCGGACGTAGGCGACCCGGTCACCCTGGGGCGAAAACTTCGCGTACATCAGGGTCGACGGATCACCGCCTCCGCCGAGCTGGTGGAGCGTGCCGGCGGTCCGGTCGAGTACCCAGTAGTCGCCGCGCGTGTTCGCGCGCCACACCTTCTTCGTGTTGGTGAAGAGCAGGAGTTTGGTCCCATCAGCGGACCAGATGTAGTCGTCGAAGTCGAGGGCTGCCGTGTCCCCCGCCGGCGTCATTTGCTTCGCCGAAACCAGGACGCTCCGCGCGCCGGTGGCGGTCTCATAGCGGACGATGTCGGAGCCTTTCTTGTCCGCGGACGGCTCGACCGTGGTGTAGGCATTGCCGTTTTCGAGCCAGCGTGCCGGCCCGAACCGGGCGCTCGCAAACTCCCGCGATGCGTAGATCCGGTGCAGCATCGAGTCGAGTCCGGCCGGGATCTGTGCAGAGGCCGGGATGGCGGAACCGACGGTGAGGCTCACGATCAGTGCGGTACAGCGCATTGCTCCTCCGATGTCCATGACGT
Organism: Gemmatimonadales bacterium; assembly: GCA_035568195.1. Taxonomy (GTDB): domain Bacteria; phylum Gemmatimonadota; class Gemmatimonadetes; order Gemmatimonadales; family GWC2-71-9; genus 40CM-2-70-7. Next base: position 4,880 of record DATMOQ010000369.1, on the reverse strand, counting down.
AATGCTGCGACGGCGCTCTCATCCCTACTTCGGCGTCGTCTCGATCACCCAGATGTCACTTTGCCGTTCGTTCACGGTGAAATACATGCGGCCTCCGCCGAGGCTCCACTCCGGCCGGTCGGACCGCTGAGTGGCGTCGAGCCGGACCACCAGACGGGGCGTCCCGCCGTTCCGCGACACGCCCCAGAACTCCGCCCGTCCGGTGGAATCGTGGCTCTTGAAGTAGATGGTACCGCCATCCGCGCTCCACTGCGGCATCTCGACGAGCGGGCCGCGGGCCGAATCCACGAGCTTGCGAAGCGGCGCCGAGTCCGGGCCAACCACCATCAGGGACCCGCCCAGCAGGTTGCTACTGAACGCGATCGCGCGCCCATCGGGAGACCACTCCGGCCACGATCCGTAATGCGAGATCGTGATCGGTGTTCCCCACTGCCCGCTGCGATCCCGACGGACGACCCACACACCGCCCGGCACACCGTACTCCGTGAAGGCGAGCGCGTTGCCGTCGGGCGCCCAGTCCGGCTGCGCCTCCTGCCGGGGGGTGGAGGTCACCTGCTGCACCGGCCCACCGTCCAAAGGTAGGACGTAGATATCCCGCGACCCCGACCGGAACGAATGGAATGCCACCGCACGGCCGTCCGGCGAAGGATCGGGCGAGAAATCATTGGCCGAATCGAAGGTGAGTTGCTCGGGATCGCCGGGGCCGAAGAACGGCAGCGCCGGATCGGGCAGGCGCTCCCGATAGAGAGCGGCGTGGCCATTCAGGTCCGAGGTGTAATAGATCCATCCTCCATCTTTCGATACCCGCATGCTCTCCACCACCTGGTCCCCGCTGGTGAGGGGTTGGCCCGATGAGACGGGTCGAGGCGGGAATGGCTGGGACCAAAGGTTGGCCCGGGCGGTGAGGTTGTCGAACGCGATACGCGATCCGGAGCGGGAAATGGAGATGTCGTGCGCCCCGAGGCCGGTCGTCAGCCGCACCGCCGGCCCGGCCGGACGGCCGCTCCGCTCCATGGGCACGGCGAAAATGTCCAACGGTCCCAGCCGGCTCGAGACGTAGTAAAGCCAGCGTCCATCCCCGGACCATCCCGGACTCTGGTTGATGACCATGCTGTCGGTCACTCCTGCAACCACTCCGTCGCTCACCCGGACGGTCACGATCCGGCTGGGGGCGATGTTGCCAAAGATGCGCCCCAGCCGCGAGTAGTATGAGTTGCCGGACGCGCAGGCGATCACTGCCCCCGATGGAGCCCACTGGCAGAGCGACGCTTCTCGAACGGGCGCGAGGAAGCGATTCCGGCCGGATGCCCACAGATACAGCGAGTCTCCGACCGCGTAGACGATAGTGGTCCCGTCGGGGGACATCGCCGCCGTGGTGACGGCGCCGCCCGGGGCCGGCATTTCGGGCCGGGGTGCCCCTCCAGCCGACGCGGCGCTCCAGAGGCCGGCATCCGTGAGGAAATAGACCCGCGAGCCGTCCGCCGACCATTGCGGGTTGGTCTGGCTCTCCGGCGTGTCGTCAGTGAGGGGCGTGGCCCGCCCCCCGCTGACCTGACGGACCCGGATCCGCATCCGATCGCTCGAGCCCTCGGCGAATGCCACCGCACGGCCGTCGGGAGAAAGGGCCGGCTCGATCTCGAGTCCGCGGTCCCAGGTCACCTTGGTCGCCGCGCCAAACGCGGCCACCGGGGACCGCGGGGACCCGCGCGATCCGATCAAGAATCCCGCGATTCCCAGCGCCGTCGCCCCCGCGCCCCAGAACACGCCCGCGGGGACCCTGCGTTCGCTCCCGGCCGGAACCCGTCGCGCGCGAGTCGCGCGGAGCGGCCCTTCCCCCGAGAGCGCGCGCGCGAACTCCGCGGGAGTCGCGAACCGGTCGGCCGGGATCTTTTCGAGGGCGGTCAGGACGGCCCCCTCGACGGCATCCGGGACCGTCCGGCGCTGGACGACCAGTCCCCGCGGCTCCTCGGTCATCACCTTCGCGACGATGGCCTGGGCCGTGGGACCGGTGAACGGTGGCTCGCCGACGAGCATCTCGTAGGTGACCACGCCCAGCGCGTAGACGTCCGCCCGCCCGTCCACGCGCTGGGCGCCCATCGCCTGTTCCGGTGCCATGTACTGGGGTGTGCCCAGGCTGGTGCCCGTCTGGGTCATCCGCTCGCCACCCGCTTCGGCCACCGCCAGCGCGATCCCGAAGTCGCTCACGAGCGCGTGGTCGTCGCGCAAGAGGATGTTCTCGGGCTTGATGTCCCGGTGGATCACGCCGTGGCGGTGCGCATACTCGAGCGCGTCGGCCACTTCGGTCGCGATCCGCACGGCGTCCGGCACCGGCAGCTGGGTCTCGCGCGTCAGGCGCGCCCGGAGCGTCTCCCCCTCCACATGGGGCATGACGTAGTAGAGCAGCCCCTCGGCGGCGCCCGAATCGAAAAGTGGCAGGATATGCGGGTGCTGAAGACCGGCGGTAAGCTCGATTTCCTTGTGGAACCGCTCGGGACCCAGGACGGCGGAGAGGTCGGCGTGCAGGACCTTAATCGCTACGCGCCGATGGTGCTTCAGATCCTGGGCGAGGTACACCGTCGCCATCCCGCCGGCGCCGAGCTCCCGCTCGATGTGGTAGCGGTCGGCCAGGCTCGCCCTGAGCCGTTCAATCGTCACGCGACGAGCTCCGAGCGCGGGTCCCGAAGCGCATCACCTGCGCGCCCAGGAGCGTTCCGTCCGCCCGGCGCAATTCCAGCGTGGTCGAGCCGGTATCGGGCGCCTGGAACTGGAAGTCGTACGTCTCACCGATGCTCACCAGTTGGACGGCCTGCCGGGACGCCGACTGCCAGGAGGGAAGGTCGTACCCATCCTTCGCGAGAGGCTTCCACTGCACCGGCGCGCCGTCATGTACCAGGAGCAGACGCACCCGGGGACCCCCGGTGGTGATGTTCATCAGCCGCAGCCGGTAGGGAGTCCCGGCATCGAGCTCGAGCGGCGGGAGCGCGCCGCCTCCGTTCAGCACCGGGATGTAATTGGTGTCGTCGCCGATCATGAAAATGAGATTGGTCTCCGGGTGCCAGGCCTGCGCGGAGTCGATCACGATCAGGGGTCCGTACAAACCCCGGCTCTGCTGCCAGGGGTCGTTGATGTGCGTGTGATACATGAAGCTGCCGGCCCGCGGAGGGGTCACCAGGACCTCCATCGAGTCTCCCGGCTGAATGGGCTGTTCGATGCGGCCCGCGGTGCCGCTCATTCCGGCCACGCCGTCGAAATAGCTCTCGATCTCGAGGCCGTGCCAGTGCACCAGCGTCATCGCGGTGCTCCGGTTCACGACCCAGATGCGCGTCGGCTCGCCCCGATGGAGAACCACCGGGGGCCCCGGTGCCCGTCGGACCCCGGGCGTCGCCGGACCACTTCCTTCTTGAATGGAGTAGCCGAACCCCCGGCCCCGGTCTCCGCCGCCGGAATCGGAGCTCACCAGGAGACGTAGAGTACGGGGGGCGCCCGCGGGGAGATGCCACCCGGCCGGAGGCCGCACGTAGATCCCGAGCACCAGACCGCCCATGGCATGTTGGGCGTGATCGACCGGATGCTGGTCGGGATACCCTTCGTGGATGTGGCGGTCACGCTCCCCCAGGGGCTCGGTGTCCGGGGGCAGCGCCGCGTTGGGGGTCACGTGGTAGTTCAGGTGGCAATGAAACACCCAATTTCCGGGGCGGTCCGGGTGCCACACCATCTCCATCGTGGTGCCCGGCTCCATCCGCTCCGTGACCCCCATCCGGCGCTGCGCAGGCCAGTACAGCGTGTCCCGGAGCAGGTCGCCGCGGGCATCGACCCGATAAAAAAATCCGTGCAGATGCAGCGGATGCACGTCGTTGCTCGCGTTGATCACGCGCCACCGAATCGAGTCGCCCACGTCGTAGGTCAGACGCTCAGTATATGGCCAGGGGCGCCCGTTGATGCTGAAGACCTGGTGCCAGCCCAGGTGAATCTGATCCGAGTTCCATCGCTCCATCACGAAAATGCGATCGGCCGAGATCCCTCCTGAATCCACTACCAGCGCGCCGTTCAGATGCTCATCCTGGGCCACGCGATCATTGAACGCCTCACCGGCGGTGCTGCCCCAATAGTAAAAGGTCCCCGGTGCGTCCGTCGTGAACTCCGCCTGTCCGGTCGCCCCCGGCGCAATGAGCAGCGAATCCATCGTCGCGACTCTGCGAGTGGCAAGCCCGTGGACTACGAGCGGTGCGCCGGTGAGGTTCTCGACCCGGGCGCGGATCCGGGTGCCGAGGGGCACGCGAATGAGGGGTCCCGGACTCTGGAGCGGCCGGCCGGCTTCACCAAACGCCAGGAGCTGGACCACGCCGCCAGTGGATCCGTATGGTCTCCACTCGCCCGGGTGGGCGACCAGCGAGAGCGTCAGAACCCCGTGGGAGAGTGTGCCCGCGGGGGCCAGGTTGTCGTTGAAGGCGATCGGGAGAGGGTCGGAGCTTCGTGGGCGGGCCCCGGGTCGGGCGATGATGATGAGGCCCAGGGACATCAGGTACGCAAGCCGCATCTCGCCGCCGGTGAAGGTCAGCGCCCAAGGTCCCGCTGCGGGCGGGCCCTGTCAACCGGCGGCTCCCCCTCCGGCTAGAATGTCTTCTGGAAGTATGCCGCCGTCGCCGAATCCGCCTGCAGCCAGGAGTGCCAGCGCAGGAAACCGTGGATCTCGTCGGGGATCACCATCTCCTCATACTTCACCCCGGCCCCGTCCAGCCGCCGCGCCAAGTCCACCGTCTCGTGGAAATGCACGTTGCGGTCGTCGTCCCCCTGAATCAACAACACGGGAGACCGCCAGGACGCGACGTCCGCCACTGGCGACGACGTCCACCCCGCGGCGCGGGCGCTGTCGAGATCTC
>DATMOQ010000368.1:0-3286 GCA_035568195.1 Gemmatimonadales bacterium | reverse complement strand
CGCGGCAGAGCGCCAGCTCGATGGTGTCTCCAGTGGCGACGATGGCCTCCGGACCCCGCTCCAGGCGGACCCAGAACGGTCCCCGGGTCCCGACGTCCAGGCGCCACCCCGACCGCGACAGCTGGTACTCGAGCAGGAGGCCGCCCTCGTAGGTGGAGCTGTAGGGTGCCGCGTCGCCCCCCTCCTCGTGCCGGAAGATCCGGCGGTCGATCTCAAGATCGAGGTCGGGACCTGCCGCGACGCGGTCACCATCGTCTGTCGGTCGAATCCGCGAAGTCGTGATACGCATCAGGCGATCCCGGCGACGGCGAGCCCCGGGGGGTCATCAGGGCTCGCCACCGCGGATACTTGATTCGCCCCTCTCCGCTTCGCTTCATACAACGCCCGATCGGCGCCGGCGTACAACTCCTCGGCGCCATTCCCGTCGACCGGCATGGTCGCGAGACCGCCGCTCAACGTGACGTTCAGCATGCGGCCGTGCACCTCGTGAGTCGCAAACCACGACGCCACGCCGGCCCGCAGCCGCTGCGCCATACGGAGCGCGTCCAGCTGGGGCGTGTCTGTCAGGATCACGGCGAATTCATCGCCCCCCACCCGGCAGGGGATATCGGCGCCGCGGACGTGCGCCCGGATCAGGTCTCCCAGCTGGCGCAGCACTTCGTCGCCGGCCTGGTGCCCGAAGCGGTCGTTCACGTCCTTGAACTCGTCCAGATCGAAGAGCAGCACCGACACCGGCGTACCATACCGGCGGCAGCGCTCGGTCTCCCGGCGCAGGGCCTGGTCGAAGTACCGGCGGTCGTAGAGATCGGTGAGCTCGTCCGAGATGGCCTGGTGGTGCAGCGACCCCAGCGTCGCCTTGTCCACGACGGTGGCGTCGATGGTCTCGGCCCGGACGTTCAGGAGATAGTCCAGCAGGGCGACGCGGGCGCCGACGTCGCGGCCCAGCACGCGCACCAGCGCGCGCCGATGTCGGGCGCTCTCCCGCCAGATCTGCCGTGCCTCACGCTTGGGGAGGCCCAGATCGGCGATGCCCTCGAGTCGTCTTTGTGAGCGAGTCATGCCTCATCCTTGTGTTCTGCTTAGCCCCTCAGTAGGCAGGGACCGTGCCCCGGTCCCCGGGAGATGGGGCACCTCGTATCGCTAATAATGACAATCGGTTGCGCCGCTTGCTCGAATCCCTGATGCCCAAGCATAGGCCCCGTTTTAGTGCCGGTGGGGGATGGGTGGCATCAAGGCGAGGCTTTTGCCTATCCGTGGCCCGAAAGGTGCAAAACCGCTGGTTCGGACCTGAACGCCACTTATGACCGCCACCCTTGTTTCTTCCGCGTCCCGGGAGTGGGTCTGCGCCGGGACCTCCGCCTGGGGATGTCCCCCTGCACTGGCTCGCGTTGCTGCTCGCGCGGGCGCGTGGGCGCACGCCCTGTCGGCCGAGCGGGTGTTGCGGGAGCGGTGGATCCGCTACCGCATCGATCTCGCCGCCGTGCCGCCGGCTCCCGAAGGCGTGCACCTCAAGCCGATGACGGACCACTTTATCCAATGCCTGAGAACGCATGTGGACCGGGACCAGAACCAGCTCCAGTCGGGCCTCCGGTTCTGGGAGCACGGTCTGCGACGGGCGTACATGTGGTGCGACGAATCAGGGCCGCTGTGCATGCAGTGGCTCCTCACCCGGCCCGACAATGCGCTGCTCCGGACGCTTCCGGAGTGGGCGGGGATGTATCCGCCGTTGCAGAGTGGATGGGGACAAGTGGAGAACCTGTTTGCTTTTTCCACGGCCCGACGCAAAGGCGTCGCGACGCAGTTCGAGTACGCGCTGTACCACGTCGCCCGGGATCTGGGGCTCTCTGGGCTCATCACCCACATCGCCGAGCGAAACGAGGCGGCTCGCGGCTGGGCCGACCGCGCGGGGTGGCAGGAGTACGGCGTGATCGTCCGGTATCGGGTCGATCTGCCGGTCCTACGGTCTTTTCCACTCTATCTGCACCGTGCCAGCGACCCCATCTGACGCGCGGGCGCTCCAGCCGGAGCGGCAAAGCGGCGCCGGTGACGCTACAGCGGGATTCATCCGCCCTTTCCGGCGGGAAGACATTCCGGCAGTGGTCACCCTGCGCCGTCACGTCTTCCGTTTCAGCGAGCGGCAGACCCCCTCAGAGCTGGCCGACTACTTCGATGTGACGTTCTTCGGGAGCCCGTGGTGCGACCCCGCGTTCCCATCGTGGGTCTACGAGGACGAACGGGGTACGGTGACCGGCTTCGTCGGCGTGGTCCCGCGGCCATTCCTCTGGCGCGGGCGCCCGATTCTCGCGGCGGTGGCGACGCAGCTGATGGTCGCGCCCGGCACGCACGGATCCATCGGTACGAAGCTGGTGCAGGCGTTTTTCGCCGGCGCACAGGACCTGTCGCTCTCCGACACGGCGAATGACGCCGCGAAGCGCATCTGGCTGGCGATGGGTGGGGTGGCGTCTCCCGGTCGACGCATGGGCTGGCACCGTCCTCTCGACGGCCACTCCGGCCCACCGGTCGGAACGTATACCGCGACTCTCGACCCCGGGGAGCTTCTGCCCTGTTTGATCGACGTGCTGAACTCCTACCGCCTGGCACCGACCTACGACCTGCGATCGCTCGCCTGGCTGCTCAGTATGGCAGCGGCCAAGAAGCAGTTTGGCCGGCTGAAGGGAGGAGTGGTACGGGATGCGGTGGGGGCGGCGGTGGGATGGGTACTCTACTACGTCGGCGCATCGGGACGACAGGCTGAAGTGCTGCAGATCGGAGGTATTCCGGGAGCGCGCGGGTTGATCCTGGAGCATGCGATGTGGCAGGCGTGGTCGCATGGCGCCCGGGAGCTCTTGGGTCGCGTGGAGCCCGCGTTGCTCTCAGCCCTCGCGGCCGGTCAGTGCAAACTCACCGCTGCCGGGCCCTGGGTCCTCCTCAAAGCTCGGGACCCCGAGCTCCTCGCGGATCTCGAACCGGGGCGGGAGGATACGTTCCTGTCCCGCCTCGACGGAGAGTGGTGGCTCGCTTTCTAGGGGCGGGACCCTCGGCGTCATGGCCCAACGACCGAACCGCGACAGCCCCGCGCCGATCCAGTCGCCGATGATCCCCAGCAGCGCGCCGGCCTCGATGAACGCCGGACCGGGGTCGCTCAGGCGGAACTCGGACGACCGCGCCCACAGCACGACGTCTTTGAGGAACGTCCCACACAGGTCGAAGGCCGAGGCTCGCGCGAAGGGGACCGACGCCGGGCCCCGTGGCCGGGGCCGCGCCAGCGCGTCGCGCAGGGCCAGGA
>DATMOQ010000367.1:0-3375 GCA_035568195.1 Gemmatimonadales bacterium | reverse complement strand
CCGGGTTCCCCAGGGAGTCCGTCACCGCCGCGTGCAGGACGATGTGGCCACCGACCGTGACGGTGCTGGGCCCGGTGATGTGGACCGAGGCCGGTTCGGCACCGAACGATGCCAGCGTGATCGGCAATGACGTGGTCTGCTGCCTGGTCACGGCTACACCCGACACCAGGGCGAGCCGGAGCGCGGGAATCAGGGGCTGGACCGCCTGAACCTGATACGTGCCCGGCGGCAGAAAGGCGACTTTGTAGTGACCCGCCGCGTCCGTCCGTCCCGTCGCGGTGACCGTGTACGTCGTCTGACTGATCACGGAGATGTTCGCGTTGGCCACAGGCTGTGGGGATCCCGGGGTCAGCGTATCGGTGACGACGCCCTCGATGGCGCCCGTCTCCGCGCTGTTCACAGCCCTCAAGACCGGAAAGAAATCGAACTCCCGCTGGCCGAGCTGGTTGAAGGGGAAGCTGCGGCCGACGTCGAAGTCGATGACGAGATCGGCACCGGAGTCCGCCACGGCGAACACCGGCTCCACCACGGCATTGAGCGTGATCCGCCCGTGGTCTCCCCAGGCCACCGTCATGGGAATCCCGCCCGACCAGACCACCGAGCTCGAGTCCACGTCGATGGTCACGCGAATCGACTTGTACTGCCCCACCTGGAGCGTCCCCTGCCCCAGGAGCTCAACCGCGCCCTGCGTAAAGTCCAGCAGATTGACGGCCCGATGGGGTCCGGCGACGCCGACAAAGGCTCCGCCGGGGGTCAGGTAGCCGGCGGAGTCCCCCGCAGTTGAAGCTTCGATGCTGTCGATATAGATGTTGACGCTGGCGACCGAATCGAAGGGGAAGGGGTCGTCGGTGAGGTGCACTCTCACCACCGGAGTCGTGGGGCGGCCTCCGGTGGGGCCATTGGTGTCATCGGTGTAGCAACCTTGGGCCAGAGCCGCCGCCAGCAGCAAGCCAACCGTCAGAGGAGCGATCCGCCGCATAACATGAAACTCCGCGTGAAGAGGACACACCGTCAATCACCTCCGGATACCCAGCCCGGCCGGGGCGGGTCACATGGTGACGCGGGTGGGGGGTCCGTGGGTATCCACCACGTGGAGACCAGCGACGGGGACCTGGTGCGACGGGTGCTCGCCGGCGACGCGCACGCGTACGCCGGCCTGGTGACCCGTCACCGGGACCGGCTGGCCCGGTACGCGAGGCACGTGCTGGGAAACCGGGAAGACGCCGAGGAAGCCGTGCAGGACGCGTTCGTGCGGGGTTACCGGTCGCTCGCGCGGTGCGACGGGCCCGATCGGTTTGGGCCGTGGCTCTTCGGCATTCTGGTGAACCGGTGCCGGACCCGCTACGGGCAGACGGCCCGCCGGGGGGCGATCGTGGTTCACGACGATGCGGCGATCGCTGACGCGCAGGCCCCGGACGGCCCCGAGGGAACGGTCTGGCAGGACGCGGTGGCCTGGGCTCTGTCGCGCCTCGAGCCGCCGCACCGCGAGGCGTTTCTCCTCAAGCATGTCGAGGAGCTGAGCTACGACGAGATGGCCGAGCTGACGGGAACCGGTGTGTCGGCCTTGAAGATGCGGGTGAGCCGGGCGTGCGAGCGACTGCGGGTGATGCTCCAGGAGGTGGAACGTGTTTGATCGGGACGAATCGATCGAGCGGGTGGTCCGGGAGCTCAAGCGCCCGGTTCCCTCTTCGTCGGACCTGGAAGCCCGGGTCATGGCCCGGGTCCTGGCCGAGCGTCGCCTCACCACGCGGCGCGCCGTGTGGCCCATCGCAAGCGTTGCCGCGGCCGCAGGGCTTGCCGCCGTTCTGGTATTCGGCGCCGGAGCACACGGGAAGCCGGTGGCGTTCACGCTCGTGGCACCGCGAGCGTCGAGCGTCGCGATCGTCGGCGATTTCAACGACTGGAATCCACACGCCACGCCCCTCATCCGCACGGGCAGCGGTGCCTGGGAGGCGCGCGTGCGTCTCGCGCCGGGGCAGTACAACTACGCGTTCGTCGTGGACGGGGCCACCTGGGTCCCGGATCCGGCGGCGCCAAAGAACGCGGTGGATGACTTCGGGTCACCCAACTCCGTCGTCACCGTCGCGGGAGCGTCGTTATGAACCGCCGGGTCTCCGTGGTGCTGGCGCTCCTCGTGCCGGCGATTGCGTTCGGCCAGTCCTCGGATCCCCGGCTCGGCCGAATGCCGGCAGCCGTACGCTCCAGCGTCGCACCCGTTATCGATTCTGCGAATCTCATTGGACTCCCCATCGGGCCGCTGATCGAGAAGGCGCTCGAGGGCTCCGCGAAGGGGGCGTCGCCAGACGCCATCGTCGCCGCGGTCCGCTCGCTCGCCACCGCCCTGGCGGGAGCCCGGGAGTCCCTGGGTGCGCCGTCCACCGCGGATGAGCTGAACGCCGGCGCGGTGGCACTCCGCTTGGGTGCCCGGCGGGAAGATCTGTCCCGGCTGCGGGCGGCCCGGTCCCGCGGCAACCTCGTGGTGCCGCTGGGCGTGCTCTCCGATCTCATGGCGCGCGGCGTCCCGACGGACACGGCCGCTCGTGTGATCCTGGCCCTCGCGGCCCAGGCGGACGACGAGTACCTCGCGTTCCGCCGGCGTGTGGATCGCGACATCGATCTGGGCGCCGCGCCCGTCGGCTCGGTCATCGGCGCACTCAACTCCTCCGGGCGCTCGGCGCTCACCACTCCCGGCAAGAAGCCGTGAGTCGCGTCGCCTCCCGGGCGGGAGGCCTCGCGGCATTCTGGCTGGTGGCTTCGACAGCGGCCGGCGCTCAGGTCTCGGGTTCCCTGGACCTGAGCGCCTCCGACATCCGGTACGACCTCTTTCAATCTTCCACCGCACTGGCCCTCTCCCCCGCCGTCGCATTCGACCGGGGCTGGAGCTCCCTCGCGGCGCGCGGAACGCTGGTGCGATTTCAGAGCGGCCACCGGGACCTCCACGGCTCCGTCATCGGGACGACGTTCTCGCCGGCGTTCGGCAGATTCCGCCTCGAGCTCGGCGTGGACCTGGGCGCCAGCCGCTATCTCACCCTGGCCACGTTTTCTCACGCCTTCGGCGCCGCGGATCTGCACTACCTGACGCCGCACTACGGAGCGTGGGTGGGTGGGACGGGCGGGCATACCTCGTTCGGGAACAGCGATCGGGGTGCGGGAACGGCGGAGTTGGGCCTCTGGGCCTCGATCGCCGGGGCCGACTTTACGCTCACCGGGGCCCACAGCTCCATCGGTGACACCGCCTACACGGACCTCGAGGGTGCGGCACGCGTCTCCCGCTGGGGCTTCGAGCTCGACGGGCGACTGGGAGCGCGAGTGGGGAGCCAGGGCGGGGGCCATGGCGTGTACGGGGAAGCCGGACTGACCTATGCGCTCACCCGA
>DATMOQ010000366.1:0-3153 GCA_035568195.1 Gemmatimonadales bacterium | reverse complement strand
CCCATGGCATGGTTGACGTATCTTCTCAGCGCCCTCCTCGCCTCACCGACGCCCGCGCATGCGGCATCGTCCACCAAGTGGACAGTGATCGTCGGGGGTGCCACCGCCGACACCAGTATCTACGCCAACGCCTTCTTTCCCCAGACCATCGAGATCGGCGTCGGCGACACCATCAACTGGGTCTTTGAGGGATTTCACAACGTCGCCTTCCTCAGCGGCGGCGCAGTGCCGCCGTTCGGCGTTCCCGAGGGGGACAAGACGTACTGGAATCCCCAGACGCTGTTTCCGGTCGGCGACCCGAGCTACGACGGCACCGGCTATCACGCCTCAGGGGTGCCCGGGCCGGACGGCCGGCTGTCGTACACATTGACGTTCACCAAGCCCGGCCGATACCAGTACGTGTGTACCGTACACGCCGGAATGCGCGGCATGGTGGTGGTGACGAATAAGCCGGCCGGGACACCGGCTGCTGCGTTGAAGCGGGGACGCACGGAGCAGGCGGCAACGCTGGCGGCGGGGCGCGCCCGGTTTGCTCACCTCGCGGTCGAACGCCACGGCACGAGCTTCGTCGTGCCGCTCGTGGGCGACAGCCGCAAACGCTACTCCGTGCTTCGCTTCACTCGAGAGCCCCTGGTCGTTCCGCTGGGCGCCACGGTGACGTGGGCGATGCGCGACACGTTCGAGGCCCACACGGTGACCTTTACCAGCGGGGAGAAGCCCCCGCAGTTCGTGGTGCCGGAGCCCCAAGCGAGCGGCCCGCCCAAGATGCTCCTCAACCCGAAAGCGCTCACTCCCACGACCGCCGCTCAGTACGATGGCACCGGGTACGTGAACTCCGGTCTGCTGTTCCCGCCGGGTAACCCGGGGAAAATGCCGGCGTCATTCAGCCTCACGTTCACGAAGCCGGGACGGTTCGAGTACTGGTGTCTGGTGCATGCTGATGTCGGACAGCATGGAATCATCGTCGTCCAATGAGCTCCGTCATGGTCTACGACGACTTCCACCGGCCCGGAGGCTACACCCTGGCCGACTATGACGCGAAATGGTCCGTCAACACCCTCGGCGAGATGGCCATCGAGGATACGCGTCGGTTCGACAACCGCACGCTCGCGATGTCCGCGACGCCGTTCCGGTTCGGCCAGGACGCGAGCGTCGCCGATCACGGCAAGTACATCGCCCTCAGCAAACAGGTCTTCGCGGTGCCGGAGCTCGGCTCCATCACATTCTCGGCGGACATCGCCGCCGAGACACCGGGTACCGTGCCAGGCCGCGTCGTGCACGGCACGTACGTCCAGTCGGGTGCGCCGTACGCGGCGCCGGTGCTCCAGGGCCAGCAGGCCGCCGCCACACTCCACATGATCGACTTCGCCACCGGACAGCTCTTCGACTGGTTCGTGTCCGGGAACACCGCGTTTCCGCTGGTCGAGCGCCTGCCCTCGATCGTCACCGGGTCGGCCGAGCCGGTCTCAACCGACAAGATGTATACGCAAATCACGGAGGAGGTACCGATCGCGGCGGGCGTCCCGCATACCGTGGCGATCCGGTATTCGCGCGACCGCGGCGGCTCGCGCGTGGAGTACGTGCTCGACGGCAAGCGTGTGTCCCAGGTCGAGCGAGTCGGCATTCCGCTCGACGCGCAGGGGGTGAAGTACTCCGGGACCTACCCGTCCCTCGGACCCGGGGAGCTCTTGCGGGACAAGCTCAACTCGGTCGTTATCGCCCACGGCCTGTTCAGCCTGGTCGACGCATTCCCGTTCCAGCATCCGGACGCGCCGACCCAAAGGGTTTCCGTTCCGATGCAGGAGCGTCTGTTCGGTCAGGGCATCAGGGCCAAGTTTGCCAATGTCGTCGTCACGATCGAAGACCGATGATCAGCGGAAGGCGAGTTTGTCGATATTCAGGGCGCGGATCTTCCACTCGAGCGTCTGGCGCGGAATGCCGAGTTTCGCCGCCGCGCCGCGAGGGCCGCCCACCCTCCCTCGAGTCTCTTTGAGCGCGGCTTCGATCAACGCCTTCTCGCCGTCGGCCAGCGTCGTCACGGCTCTGCCGTTCGACGCCTGACGCTGCTTGCGCGCAAGCCACGACTCATCGATCGAGAAGGTCTCGCCCTCACTCAGCACGACGGCACGCTCGATCACGTTCTGGAGCTCGCGGACGTTGCCCGGCCAGTCGTACGCGGTGAGCCGCTGCAGGGTCGGCTTCTCGATATTGCGGACGATCTTCCCCGTCTGCTTGGCGAAGCGGTCGACGAGGTATTCGACCAGGATCGGAATGTCCTCCGCGCGCTCTCGGAGCGGCGGCAGGCGAATGGGGAAGACGTTGAGCCGGTAGTACAGATCCTCGCGGAACGTGCCGCGCTCCACCGCCGCCTCGATATCGCGGTTCGTCGCCGCGAGCACCCGCACGTCCACCGCAATCGGGTGACTGCTGCCCACGCGCTCGATCTCCCGCTCCTGGAGTACGCGCAGCAGGGAGACCTGCGCCTCCGGGGGCAGGTCGCCGATTTCATCCAGGAAGATCGTACCGCCCTCCGCGGCCTCGAAGCGGCCGAGGCGGCGCTGCACCGCGCCGGTAAACGCTCCCTTCTCATGTCCGAACAGCTCGGAGGCAATGAGCGACGGCGGGATGGCCGCGCAGTTCACGCGGATAAACGCCCCGCTCGCGCGACGCGAGCGCTTGTGAATGGCGCGGGCGAGGAGCTCCTTGCCCGTTCCCGTTTCGCCCAGAATCAGCACCGTCGCGTCGGTCTGAGCGACCTTCGCCACCTGCACCAGGACGCTCTGCAGGGCCGGTGAGGAGCCGACGATTTCCTCGAACATCGAGGCGCGGTCCAGATCCTCGCGCAGCGCCACCGTCTCGTTGTGCAGCCGCTCCTCGGCGCGCTTGCGTTCGTCGATATCCGTACACGCGAGATACCATCGAATCAGCCGCCCCTGGTCGTCGCGGAGGGGATTGTACCGAACCAGAAACCAGCGATAAGTCCCATCTCCCTTCCGGAGCCGCATCTCCAGCTCGTATGGGCCGGGGTCCGCCACCGAACGATCGACCACCGCCTTCACCCGATCGAAGTCGTCCGGATGCACTTCAGGCGCAAAGCTTCTCTGCCGCCACTCCTCGAGGGTGATGCCGTAATAGGCGAGCGCCACGCTGTTC
>DATMOQ010000365.1:0-2385 GCA_035568195.1 Gemmatimonadales bacterium | reverse complement strand
AACGCGGCCTGAGCGTTTCCGGTGCCCAGGGACATCGCCGCTGCGTGCCCCGCCGTGGCCAGGGCGGAGAAGCCCACCGGGGACCCCAGGAGTCCGGTGACCGAGGCCTGGACGGACTTGGTCCCCACCGTCGAGGGGAAGATGAGGGCCGCGGTGGCGTGACCGGAGCCATCGGTTGTGTCGGCGCTCTGGGTCATGGAGCCGCCACCCGAGGTCACCGCGAAGCCCACGATTACGCCCGCCACCGGCGCCCCGGTGTGGTCGGTCACCAGCACCTGAAACGGCGCGCCCAGTGTGGCCAGGACGGTGTCGGTCTGGCCGGTCCCCGTTCCCGCGGCGATGGTGAAGGCGCCCTGCACCTGAGAAATGGACGTGAACGTGATGGGCGATCCGGTGGCACCGCTCAAGGAAGCGGTGGTGCTCTGGTATCCGGCCGCGGGGCCGAGCGTGCGGGACATCGTGGCCGTCCCCGTGCCGTCGGTGGACGACGAGGGGGCGCCGACCGACCCGCCACCCGTCCCCGCGCCCCACGAGACCACAGCGCCGGACACCGGTGCGCCATTTTGATCCTTCACTTGCACGGAGAGCGAAGTCCCCAGGGCCACTCCGGCCGAACCCACCTGACTGTCCCCCGCCACCTTGCTCAGGGTCCGGATCTGCGTGGGCGTGGTTCCGCCTTTGCTGCAGGACGCCGCCGCTGCCAGGGCAAAAGCGGTGGTCAGGAGCGTGGCGATCCGACGAAGGAAAGTCATGGACGGCGTCCTCGAGTGTGGGTTCCGACGTATTCTACCCACGCCACCGGGGGGCGCCTTGACGTTTGGGTTAGGGAACCGCAAGGTCCCGGGTGCCACCGCACCAACGCGGGACCCCGTTGCACCGTATGTGCAGCAACTCTCCATATGGAGGACTGAAATCGTGAAACGCCTGAGCACGTGGGCGGCCCTGGGCGTAGTCGGCCTGTGGGCCGGCTCGTCACTCCGGGCGCAGGACCTGACCGTGGACACCACGGGGTCCGGCGCGCTGATCGAGCAGGGCATGCATCACTCCGAAGCCATGCAGAACCTCGAGCACCTCACCGACATCATCGGCCCCCGCCTCACCGGCTCACCCGCCGCCCGCGCCGCCAACGACTGGATGATGCAGCGTTTCAAAGACTACGGGCTGGACGCGCATCTCGAGTCCTGGGAGTTCGGGGGCACGTGGTCGCGGGGCCCCATGTGGATGCGGATGACGTCGCCGCGCCGCCACGACGTGATCGCGGCCAGCTGGGCCTGGACGCCCGGGACCGGCGGGAAGACCGTCGCGGGTCCGGTGGTGCTCATCAATGCCGCGAACGCCGATTCGCTCGAGGCTTACAAAGGAAAGGTGCGCGGCGCGTGGCTGATGCTGCGGGCCCCCGCCAACGTCTGGAACAATGACGGGCCCCCCATGACCGCCGCCGATTCGGCCGAAATGCGCTCGCGGTTCCGTGGCCCCGGCGGGCCGCAGCTCGATTCCGCGGCGCGCGCCCGGGCGGCGCAGTTCCGGGTCGACCTTCCTTATATGCTGCGGAATCTGGGAGCGAAGGGGATTCTGATCGACGGCGCGAAGGAGCAGACGCTCCTGACCATGAGCGGATCGCCCAACGGGCCGCTGCCGCTGCCCCAGGTCACGATCTCGCACGAGGACTACACGCTGTTCGACCGGCTCTTGAAACAGGGCATCACGCCCCGCATCGAAGCCAACATTCAGAACACGATGGGAATGAAGCCGGTGCCGCAGTGGAACACGGTGGGCGAGATCAAAGGCACCGAGCATCCGGGCCAGGTGGTGATCGTGGGCGGGCACCTGGACTCGTGGGACCTGGGCACCGGCGCCACCGACAACGGCACGGGGTCCATCGCCACCCTCGAGGCGGCCCGCATCATCGCGGCGTCGGGAATCAAGCCGAAGCGGACCCTCCGGTTCGTGCTCTTCACGGGAGAAGAGGAAGGGCTGCTGGGCTCCCAGGCTTACGCCAAGAGTCACGCCGGCGAGGCGGACTCGATTCAGGCCGTGATCGTGCTCGATAACGGAGTGGGGGCCGTCACCGGCCAGGCGCTGCAGGGGCGGAACGAGCTGGCCGGGTTGTGGAAGTCCATCCTCGCGCCGGTCGCGTCCCTGAACGCCGACTCGGTGCGGGAGGCGAACAAGGGCGGGACCGATCACCTGTCGTTCATCGCCTACGGCGTGCCCGGGTTCAACTTCGATCAGATCACCCGGGGGTACAACCACACCCATCACTCCCAGTCGGACACCTACGACAAAGCCATCCCCTGGGACCTGGAACAGGCGTCCACGGTGATGGCGGTGTCGGCGCTCGAGCTGGCGAACCTGTCGGGGATGATTCCGCGGGGGACGAAGGCG
>DATMOQ010000364.1:0-4332 GCA_035568195.1 Gemmatimonadales bacterium | reverse complement strand
GGCGGTCCCCCCGGCGAGCAGCCAATCGACCAGCCCCGCGACCAGCGCGCGGTACGCCTGCTGCGACACGCCACCCCGGAAATCCCAGCGATAGAGACCGGTGAGGTTCACAGTGGCTCTGCGGCCCCCCGGAGTCTCCCGCACCGTGACTACCGGGCGAGCCGCGCCGCGGCGTGACAGCCGCGCCTCGAGCACCGAGACCGCGCCGCTCTCCGGGAGGGCCGGAAGGGCGGCGAGCACCGGTGGGAGCGAGTCCCAGGGCACGGACGCGAGGGCGCCGGTCACCGGTGAGCCGGCCGAAGGAGTCAGGTACCAGTCGCCGGCGGCGCCTCCGCTCGAGTTCCAGGTCAGGAGCGCCGGCGCCGACACGGGGGTCCACCGAGCCGGATCGCCCATCTCCACAACGAGATGGGCGCCCGCTATCGCGCGCCGCACCCGATCCGCCGGCATCGAGGCCAACGTGACCCCTTCGTTCCACTTATCCGCGGCGATCTGCGTGTAGTACTTCACGGGCACCCGCGCGACGTCGCCGAGCGTCCGGGCCAGGAACTTCGCGTCCCAGTCCGGCGGCGCGCCGATCACCACCGCGGCGGGCTCGGAGGTGACATTGATCGGAAAGGCGCGGGAATCATCTCGCGACTCAGAATCCCCTGCCCAGTGAATTCCGACCGTCAGTGCAGTCCATCCGGAACTCGGGAGTCGGGAGTCGGCGATCACCAGATCGGTTGAGATGGTACCGCTGTCCGGAAGCGTGACCTGCTTCGAAGCGAGAACCCGGCCGCCGTCCCGAACGCTCAGAGTTGCACCGGCTGCGACGACTCCCGACTCCCGGCGACCGTCAGGAAGTCCTTTAGGACTCCCGCTTCTTCCGTAGGTCACCCTGAGCGTGACGGTGTCCCCGGGCGAGACCTGATGCGGCCCGTCGACCGACGAGACGAAGGCGTCGGGAAGGGCGTCCCGGCTCACCAACACCACGCGAGCCCGGGCCATCAGATCCCCGGGGAGCGCGTCGAGGTCGTCGATGGCGCCATCGGTCACGATCGTGATGGGGCCCCCCCGAGCCGCGGCCGCCGCGAGCGCGGGTCCGAGGAGCGAGGTGCCGTCCCCCGGCGCGGACGTGTCGAACGCCGTCACTTCGCCGCCGAAGCGCAGGATCACCCCGCCGCGGCCGAGCGCGCGCGCGGTGTCGAGGGCACGGGCCCAGAGCCCGTTGCGCGCTCCCATCGACAGGGACGCATCGAGAAGCACCACGGGGGCGCCACCTCCCGGTGCGCGCCGGGTGACCGCCGGATTCCAGAGCAGGAGAAGAAGACTGGCGACGCCGGTGATGCGGAGCGCGAGTGGCCCCGCTGTGTTCAGGCTGCGCATTGCAGCGCTTCCGCCAGGGTGAACCGCCCTTCGTAGAGCGCGCGTCCGATCACCACACCGGCCAGGCCGGCTTCCCGCGCGCGTGTCACCTCATCCAGGCCGGCGATGCCGCCCGACACGATCACGTCGAGCCCCAGCTCGGCCACCCGGGTGGCGCCGGCCAGGTCGGCGCCGGCAAGGGCGCCGTCGCGGGGGACGTCGGTATACACCACGGTGCGGATACCCTGCGTCCGCAGACGGCGGGCCAGCTCGAGCGGGGAGACGTTGGCGCCGGCGGCGGCGGCCCCGCGGGGCGCGAGGCGGCCGTCCGCTACGTCGAGCGCGACTCCCAGGCGCTCGGCTCCCACCGCCCGGACGATCCGCTCGACGGCCGGGGCGTCGAGCGCGGGCGCGGCGCCGAGGATGACCCGGGCCGCTCCCCAGCTCAGGACCTCGCGGACGTCCGGCTCGCTGGCCAAGCCGCCCCCGACCTGGATGGATGCGATCCCCGCACCCAGGATTTCCCGCGTGACGGCGGGGTTGGCGCCGCGCCGGTAGGCGCGGTCCATGTCGACGTAGTGCAGCCAGCGCGCGCCCGCCGCGGCGAACGCGCGCGCCACGGCCAGCGGGACGTCGGCGCCGGCCGGGGCGCGCGCCACCCGCCCACCGGCGACATCAACGGCGGGATAGAGGTCCATCGGATGATCGGAAGCTAATCCCCGGCTGACGCGACGTTGGCGACGGGAGGCGGCTCGAGCAGCGTCTGCAGGGTACCGCGGATCGCGTCGAACTGGTCCTTGAGCGCCTTCGGCACCGGCTGCCCCGCGCCCATGTCCTTGCGCTGCGGATTGGTGGCCTGACCGTTCACCAGAAATTCGTAATGCAGGTGGGGTCCGGTGGAGAGGCCGGTGGATCCCACGAATCCGATGGTTTCCGACTGGCTGACCCGCTGCCCGGTGTGCAGTCCCTTGGCGTACGCGGACAGGTGTCCATAGATGGTCTTGATGCCGTTGGCGTGCCGCAGCTCGATCATCCGTCCGTACCCGTCGGCTTCGTAGGTCAGCTTGATCACCACGCCGTCGGCGGTGGCCCGAACCGGGGTGCCGTACGCCGCGGAGAAATCGATGCCCTCGTGCTTGCGCCACCGGTGCAGGATGGGATGGTACCGGTTGCCGAACCCGCTGGAAATTCTCCGGAAGGCCAGGGGCGCCCGCAGGAAGGCCCGCCGGAGGGAGCGCCCGGTCTCGTCGTAGTAGCCGGCGCGCGCCGAGTCGACGCCGGCGAAACGGAAGGCGTAGTTCGACGACCGCCCCGCGTCCACGCGCGCGGCCAGGATCCGTCCGAAACGACGCTCGCCCGTCGGAGACTCCAGCCGCTCGAAGAGCACGTCCACCCGGTCGCCGGCGCGGACATCCCGCGTGAAGTCCACTTCCCAGTCGTAGACGTCGGCGATCGCCCAGGCCAGCGCGACGCGCTGGGCCGCCGGGAGCACGCTGTCCGGGACGGCGCGGTCGAGGCCGTCGTACAAGTTGTCGGTGACGTTGCCGGTGATGCGCACGCGGGTGGTGGACCAGGCGATGGTCTCTACCTTCTCCAGCCAGGCGGCACCGACCCGCATGAGCCAGATCCGCTGCTCGGGCCCGGTCCGGACGCCGATCTGGTCCGCCACCGAATCGGTGACGGGGCGCCGGAATTGGAAGACCAGTCCGGGGCGGAGGCGCCGGGCGTCGAGCACGTGGGCCGCGGCGAGCAGCGCGCCGTAGGCGCGGCCCGTGATGCCCGCGCGTTGCAGGAGGTCCCCCAGCGTCTGGTCGCGCTTCAGGGTGTCGGCGTATTGTCGATATGCGGCCGTGACGACGATCGGCGGCGCCGCCAGCGGGCGATGCCAGGCGCGCACCACGAGCCCGGCGCCCACCAGGGCCACCACGCCGGCAGCGGCCAACGCGCTCCGCATCACCCGGGGCGGGACCATCAGTCCATTTGCCGCCGGATGAAGGTGGGGATCTCCATCTCGTTCACTTCCGCCGGGGTGCCGGGAGCGGGCGCGCTGGGCCGCTTGGGCTGCACCTCGGTGGGCTTGGCGTATCCCGGAGGCGGCGGCGGCGTGGGACGGGCGGCGGGGCGGAACGGCAGGACGCCGGGGCCGGTCCGGCCGCCCAGGGCGGCGGCCGCCGCGGCTTCACCCGCGACGCCGGCCTTGTCGAACCCCGTGGCGATGACCGTGACGCGCACTTCACCCTGCATGGCGGGGTCGTTCACCGCGCCGAAGATGATCTCGGCCTCCTGCCCCGCGGCTTCATGAATGGCCTCGCTGATCACGGTCACTTCGCCGAGCGTGAGATCTTCGCCGCCGGTGATGTTGATCAGCACGCCAGTGGCGCCCGAAATCTGAATGTTGTCGAGCAAGGGCGACGAGATGGCCTGCTGTGCCGCCTCCAGCGCGCGGTTCTCGCCCCGGCCGATGCCGGTGCCCATCAGGGCCGAGCCGCCATTCTGCATCACGGTGCGGACGTCCGCGAAGTCGACGTTGACGATGCCGGTGACGCTGATCAAGGACGAGATCCCCTGGGTGGCGTGCAGCAGCACCTCGTCGGCCTTCTTGAGGGCGTCCTGGAACGGAATGCCCTTGCCGACCACCGCCAGGAGCCGCTCGTTGGGCACCACGATCATGGTGTCCACGTGCTTCCGCATTTCCGCGATCCCCATCTCGGCCTGCTTCATCCGCTTGCGGCCTTCGAAGAGGAAGGGCTTGGTCACGATGCCGATGGTGAGGGCGCCGAGATCCTTCGCGACCTGCGAAATGATCGGGGCCGCGCCGGTCCCGGTGCCGCCACCCATGCCGCAGGTGACGAACACCAGATCGGCGCCCTGGAGGGCGTGCAGGAGCTCGTCGCGATTCTCCTCGATGGCCTGTCGCCCGATCTCGGGCCGGGCTCCGGCGCCGAGACCGCGGGTGAGCTTCTTGCCGATCTGGACCTTCACGTC